>JBDHGR010000145.1:0-9073 GCA_039589815.1 Gemmatimonadota bacterium
GGCCACCTGGAGGAGGTTGTCCCGGGTGGTGCCGTAGTCGTGCATGTGGCGGGTGGCGAAGAACGCATAGTACCCGGGGAAGGTGGTGCCGAACACGCTTTCCCACTGCACCTCGCCCACTCGCCCCATCAACGCCAGAATATCTGCCGTCTCCAGCTCCGTCATCTTCTGGCATCCGATGACCGCCACCACGTCATGGAGCCCCGACTGGATGGCCATCCAGGCCGTGCGGATCGCCGCACTCCCCGACGCACAGGCTACCTCGGTGAGCCACGTGGGCAGGGGGTTGAGGTTCAGATACTCCTGCACCACACCAGCCACCGAACGCTGCTTGTGGTATTCCGGCACCGCGGCGACAACCGACGCATCAAGGTCCCCTCGCTCAATGCCGGCATCCGTCATGGCATCCCGAAAGGCCTCGAAGGCCAACTCCTGCACGGTTGCGTCCGACCGGCGGCCGAACCGCCCGTGCCCGATTCCAATGACTCCAACTCGTGACATATGTGTCTCCGCTCATGGCCGTGCATTTGTCGAGACCCGGCCAGACCAGTGGTCCTTGGGATTCAACTGCTAGATGTACTGGCCCCCGTCGATTTTGATGACCTCGCCCGTGATGTGCCGCGACATATCAGAGCAGAGGAACGCCACCAGATTCGCACAGTCCTCTGGGGTGGCGAAGCGGCCGACCACGGTTTCAGCCAGCGCCCCAGCCTTAAACTCCGGGGCCAGGTTCTCCATCATGTCGGTGAGGACCATGCCCGGAGCCACCACGTTCACGTTGACGTTGAAACGCCCCAACTCCTTGGCCAGCGATTTGGACATGGCGATCTCGCCGCCCTTGCTGGCAGCGTAGTTCGACTGTGCAAACTTTCCCCGCATGCCGTTGATGGAGGAGATGTTCACGATTTTGCCGGACTTCGTCTCTTTGAAGTGGAGCGCGGCAGCTTTGTTGTAGTTGAAATAACCCTTGAGGTTCACCCCGATCACCTGGTCCCACTGCTCCTCTGACATCTTCCAGATGACCCCGTCCCAGGTGATACCGGCGTTACAGACAAGGATGTCGAACCGGCCGAACTCCTCCACCACCGTCTCCACCATCTTTTCCGCATCGGCATAGGAGGAAACATCGGCCTGGATGGCCAACCCCCTGGCCCCCAGGCCCTCGACGTCCTCCACCACTTTTTGGGCCTCGGCATCGTGACGCCGGTAGTTCACCGCCACGTTGCATCCTTCCTTCCCGAGAACCCGGGCGATGGCAGCACCAATTCCCAGGCTGCCGCCGGTGACGATTGCCCCCTTCCCCTTGAGTCCTAGGTCCACGACCCTACCTGCCTTTCTTGTGGGTTTTCGCCCTCACACGGCGGTTGGCCTCGTTCTACCGGGGCCGCGCATTCCTTCCTCAAACCGCCATCGTCCTTGTGTACTGAGCCCCGATCTCCCCCTTCTTGCATGCCGAAGAGGTCATGAAAGCCCCGGAATGCCGGGCCTGAAGCTCCAGCGCTTCGGAGAGGGTGGAGCCGCAGGCGCCCTGAATACACTCAACCATGGCGGTACGGGCAGCGATCCCGACCTCGCCGTCTGCCTCCGGAAGCCCCGGAACGTCGGTAGGAACACCGGTTAGCCCGGCGTCCTCCACTCCCCTACGGCGCAACGCTCCTCCGTCCCCCGCAGCCAGGGTCCAAGCCATCTCGAGCGTCTCTTCGAGAGAGCCCGTGTAATCGATGAGCCAGCCCACGGCCTCCGACGCCCTCACGGGCTGCCCGCTCAGGAGAAGGGTCAGGACCTTCCCCCAGTCGTCGGACTCAACCTTCCGGAACGGCCAGTGACAACCCTCCATCCCGGGAATAACCGGGAGCGTCACCTCGGGCATGCCCAGGCGGGCACCATCAACCGCCGCCAGGTAATGGCAGTGCATCATGAGCTCCAGCATGCCACCCAGGCATCGCTTCCCGTTCACGACCCCCACGGACACCTGGAATTCCTCATCCAGGCGACGAGCGGTTCTGGACCATCCAGCGGATATGCGAAAGCCCTCCTCCTCTTCCTCCACCGCCGGGAAGAACTCGCTGACGTCGGCGCCGATCATCTGGGTGGAGAGGTGGAAGTCACCGGTGAGTATCACCCGTTCGATGCCGGCAGCCTTGAGCCAATCCACGACCCGGTTCAACTCAGCGTCAACGTCGCTGTTGTAACTCTCCCGGGAGATGGTGATTACGCCCACCTCTCCGTCGTGCTCGCCATTCACGTAGAGCTGCTGCCACCGGTGCGAATCCATGTCCTGGAAGGCCTCTGGGTGCCAGGCACTTGATGCCGCCTGCGGATGCAGGGCGTGATAGGCCTCCACGGTGTTGATGACCGAATCGGCGCCCGCTCCCCTGGCCATGGCCAGGATGCCTTTCCGGAACTGGGCGCAGAGCTCCCCGATGGCATTGAGATTGGCGAAGTGTCCGCGGCTTTCGTGCACCAGGAGGCTGGTCATCTGGAAGAGGGGGCCCAGGATCCAGTTCCTGAACACCTCGTTCTCCTCGTCAGAGAGCTTCCAGTCCACAAGGGGCCGGAAGTGGTTCGGTGGATACCAGGTCTGCCCGGTTTCTTTTCGTTCCTCCAACTCCGCGGTTGGTTTGAAGACCTCCCCATAGGTACCGCTCAGGTGGTGCAGGCAGGACCAGGTCAAAAAGTCGGCCCCCTGGGCCCCAATGACGTCGTGGGCCCGGAAAGGGTTCGGCCCCACCAGCTTCCGAACCAATTTGTCGATCTTCCAGAAAGGCATGTTGCTGGCTTCATGGTACCGGAGACCCGCCAGGGTCACGCCGCAAAAAAGGACGTCCAGCACGAAGGACCAGTGGTCGCTCACCGGCACCGGGATAAGCCCCAGAGCCCAGAGGAGCTGGGTCACTGCCGAGGGCTCCGGCTCCACCACCTCCCACATCTTGTTGATCTCGTGGGGGAAGGCCGGATGGGCGATTCCGACCCCCAGCTCGGAGCTTGGGAACCCCGAGGTCACCGATCGAATCGCGATGTCCGGGTATGCGTCCCTGAACACCTGATAGTGGGCCTTCTTGATCTCCAGGATCTCCGGAATGGCCTCCAGGAGGAACCGGGGCCGGAGCTCCTTCAGTTCATCGGGGAGGCTTTTCCCGTCGTAGCTCATCCGGATGATGCTGCCCATGACGGCATCGGCACCCTCTTTCCCGAAGGCCTGGACCAGGCCCGGGTATTGGGCCCCGAGCCCGTCGGGGGCGCCCGGGAGATCCAGCGCCACCACCGGCACGCCAAAGGGATGCAACCGGGAACCCAACTGCATGGTCTTCCCTGCCCCAACGATGCCGCTGGCACCGGAGATAACCAGGGATCCCCGCTCGTCGCCGTTGCCGAAAACCTCATCAACCAGTGCCGCTGGTTCGGCGGGAAGGCGGGCATTCCTGAAGATGTCCAGGACCGTACCCAGTCCGAGGGTCTGGAGGGTCGGCTCTCTCATCGTCTGAATCATGGTGCCTCCTCCCCTCAGTTGACCTTGAAGATGGATGCGATGCCCACGTCACCTGCGGCACAGCCGAAGATGAGCACGTGGCCTCCTCCCAGGTCCACGGCCTCCTCCAGGGCCTCGATGAGCACCCGGGTGAGGGTGGGTCCTTGGGGATGGCCCCAGACCAGGGGGCAGCCGGTGTTGTTCATCTCCCGCCAATCATAGTCGAGGAGCTCTGAAAAGATGACGTCGTTCACGGCGAAGGGGTTGTGGTTCTTCACCACGGCCATGTCGGCCATGGTGAGCCCCGTCCGGTCCAGGAGCTTCCGAACTGCAAAGGCCGGAGCTTCAGGCATCAAGCTGGGGTGGGTTCTCATCTCGGTCTTGGCCACGAACTGGATGTCGATCTCCGGTTTGGCGCTCAACTCTTTGGCTCTTCCTTCGGTGGCCACCAGAAGGCCGGACATCCCGTCGGAAGCGTGGGTTTGGGTGCCGCCCGTGACACAGGTGTCCAACTCCCGCATGGCACGAAGGCCATCCAGGGTGATTTCCCTTACGCCCAGGTCGTCGTCGATACGGCCCAGGGGGCGCCCAGCCACATTGAGGACCTCCAGGGGGATCAGGACCCGATCCAGGAACCCCGAATTCTTGGCTTCGAAGTACTGCTGGTAACGGTGGTAGGCGACGTCGTCCACCTCCCGCCGGTCGGTCCCGTATTTCCGGGCTGTGATGCCGGCGGCGGTGATCATGGCGTTTCCCGTGGCGGGATCGAAACCAAAGTTGTCCCACACATCAGCGATGGCCTGGGTCCGCTCGTGGGCCCGGCGCTCGGGAAATACTCCGACCGGAGAATCGCTGGTGCGATCGAACGTCACGACGCCAACCACATCAGATCCACCGTTATCCACTTCAGCCCCGGCCAGAAGCACCGCCTGGAGCCCCGTGGCGCAAGCCTGTTCCACATGGTATCCGGGAATCCGGTGTCCCATACAGCTCGACACCAGGGGCGCGGTCCAGAACTTCCAATGCCAGGGGATGGTGGATCCGATAACCATGTATTCCAGCTCGGTCTTCTTCACCCCCCTGAGACTGAGAATCCGGGCCATGGACTCGCCGGCGAACTGGCCGATGTTCACCTCCGCCAGAGCGGAGGTTTGCCAGGCCGGGAAATAGCTGCTTCCCCAGGTTCCATAGGGGATTCTCGCTCTGGGAAGCATCAGTTTCTCCCCCCTCTCGGGTTAGTGGCGGGCCTGCAATCTGGACGCCCATCGAGATGCGGGCACCGGGCCGGAGTACGTCAGGCAATCTGAGCTTCGAGGCTCGAGTTGGAAAGACAACCTGGTTGCGAATCAGCCTAGAGCTCTCCTGACGCCGTGGCTATGGCCGGCTGGTGCTGACGGCGCCCGCCAACCATATTGCCCCCAAATCATTAAAGCGGCACACCGTGGTCCAGACTCGGGGAGAGAGATGAAAACTCCTTCTGAAGACCGGCTGGTGTACGACTGGGCGCGCAGGAAGCCCCGTGCGGCCGAAGAGGGCCCTCTCGCCATGTTGGACGACGAGACGCTTCGAGACGGCCTCCAAAGTCCCTCCGTTCTAGATCCCCCCATCGAAGAGAAGATCAAGATCCTCCATTTCATGGACCAGCTGGGGATCGAGACCGCGAATGTGGGCCTCCCAGGCTCCGGCCCACGACAGCGGGAATCGGTGGAATTACTCTGCAGGGAGATCTCCAGCGCAGGGCTGAACATCGAGGCCAACTGCGCCGCCAGGACCCTTCGGGAAGACATTCAGCCCATCGCTGACGTGGTCCAGGCCACCGGGGTCCCCATCGAAGCCTGTGTCTTCATTGGGAGCAGCCCCATCCGGCAGTATGCCGAAGAGTGGGAGTTCGAGTTCGTTCGCCGCCTGAGTGAAGAAGCTGTTCGTTTCGCGGTGGGTGAGGGCCTGAAGGTCATGTACGTCACCGAGGACACGGTGCGGGCCAGGCCCGAGCACCTC
This sequence comes from Gemmatimonadota bacterium, assembly GCA_039589815.1. GTDB lineage: Bacteria > Gemmatimonadota > Gemmatimonadetes > Longimicrobiales > Gaopeijiaceae > JABDNZ01. Next base: position 5,468 of record JBDHGR010000145.1, read on the forward strand.
CGGGTCCTTTTCGAGGCAGCGGTTGAAGCCGGAGCCAGCCGATTGTGTCTTTGCGACACCGTAGGCTCGGCGACCCCGAGGGGCACGAGCAACCTGGTTCACTGGGTGCAGGAGCAGTTGGATGAGATGGGGTTGGGAACTCAGGTGGGGATCGACTGGCATGGCCATAAGGACCGGGGTCTTGATGTGGCCAACACTCTATCCGCCATCGAAGCCGGTGTCACCAGGGTGCACGGCACCGCCCTCGGAATCGGGGAACGGGTAGGAAACACCCCAATGGAGCAGATTCTGGTGAACCTCAGGCTCCTCGGATGGAGGAACGACGACCTGTCCTGCTTGCAGAGCTACGTGGAGACCGTGTCGGCGGCGGTTGGCGTCCCCATTCCCGTCAACCAACCCATCGTGGGGCAGGACGCGTTCCGCACTGCAACGGGGGTGCACGCGGCGGCGGTCATCAAAGCCCAGTGCAAAGGTGACTCCTGGCTGGCAGACCGGGTGTACTCGGGTGTACCCGCAAGCATCATCGGAAGGTCTCAGGAAATCGAAGTGGGACATCTCTCCGGAGCGTCCAACGTCCATTTCTTCCTCACGGATCGAGGTTTGTCCGACGACGACAGCGTTTGCGAGGCGATTCTCGACGCGGCCAAAAAATCGGAGCGCCTCCTGACTGAGGAAGAGGTTCTGGAGATTTTTCGGTCGCATACCACCCCAAGCTGATCGTGACCCGGATTCGCATTTGAAGGAATCGGATGGTAGGGCCGCATACCCGACCCTCGATTGCCTCCAATAACACCCTATTCGAGGATGACCGATGAATGTCTCAGCATGGACGGTTCACACGGGCGGGGAGCCGATGGTCCTGGAGGACCGTGATGAACAACCGGGGCCCGACGAAGCCCTCGTTCAGGTAGCTGGCTGCGGTGTGTGCCATACGGATCTGGGGTTCTTCTATGACGGGGTCCCAACCCGGCACGGCTTCCCCCTCACCCTGGGTCACGAGGTAAGCGGCACCGTGGTCGAGACAGGTGAGGAGGCAGAGGAATGGCTGGGAAAACAAGTGGTTGTTCCAGCGGTCACTCCCTGCGGGAAGTGTGAGGCCTGCACCACCGGTCATGGGAGAATCTGCCCCAAACAGATCTTCCCGGGCAGCGACGTCCACGGAGGGTTCGCCAGCCACCTGAGAATTCCCGCCGTTGGCCTCTGTCCGGTACCGGACTTGAACGACGGCGAAGAGAACCCACATGGGATCACCTTGCCCGCCCTTTCGGTCTTGGCCGACGCGGTGTCCACCTCTTACCAGGCCATCCTCAGAAGCGGCTTGCGGGCGGGGGATCTTGCAGTCTTTATCGGCGCAGGAGGCCTCGGGTCCTTCGGGGTCCAGATCGCTGCGGCCATGGGAGCCCATGTTGTGGCCATCGAGGTCAGCGAGGAACGGCTGGCCATGGTGGGAGGCTTCGGGGCTTCCCTCACCCTCAGAGCTGATGAACTGGGCTTCAAGGAGTTGCGGGGGGCCATCAGGGGGCTGGCGAAAGAGCACAGCATTCCTACCTACCGACAGAAGATCTTCGAGACCTCAGGTACCGATGCGGGTCAAACAACCGCATTCGGCCTGGTCGGACACGGGGGTTATCTCTCTGTGGTGGGGTTTACCGCAAAAAAGATCGAGATTCGGCTCTCGAACCTCATGGCCTTCGACGCCACGGCCGAAGGGGTTTGGGGATGCCTTCCCGAACACTACCCGGCCCTGGTGGACCTGGTCCTGGCAGGTGATGTGGTCTTGGATCCGTTCATCGAATACAGACCGCTCTCCAGCATAAACGACGTCTTCGAAGATCTCCACGCTGGGAGGATCTCCCGCCGCGTGATCCTCATACCGGAGGAATAGACCATGTCCTTCAAGAACCACGACCTCGTAGCAGATTTCGATTTTGAGGGAGTCCTTTACGAGAAACGCCCCATCTACGACAAGTCGGGAACCGTGATAGAAGGTCTCTACGCCGTTCAGATCACCTTGAACAACCCAGCGCAGTACAACTCCTACACCACGGACATGGTAAAGGGAGTGATCATGGGAATGCGCAGGGCCTCCAACGACAGATCCTGCGTGGCCGTGGTCTTCACCGGAGCCGGAGAGAAGGCGTTCTGCACGGGTGGGAATACCAAGGAGTATGCCGAGTACTACGCCGGTCAGCCGGAGGAATACCGGCAGTATATGCGACTCTTCAACGACATGGTCACCGCCATCCTCCACTGCGACAAACCGGTAATCTGCCGTGTGAACGGGATGCGCATCGCCGGCGGCCAGGAGATTGGCATGGCCTGCGACTTCACCGTGGCCCAGGACCTGGCCCTCTTCGGCCAGGCCGGACCGATGCACGGCTCTGCCCCGGACGGGGGAAGCACGGACTTCCTGCCGCTCTTCATCGGAATCGAGGCCGCCATGGAGAGCTGTACCCTCTGCGAGCACTGGAGCGCCCACAAGGCTTATCGGATGGGGCTCATCACCAAGATCGCCCCGGCCCTGAAGGTGGACGGGGAGTTCGTGCCGAACCCCCTGGCCATCACCGACCGCTGGGTGGATGAGATGGGCCAGATCGTCTACGGGGAGAGGGTCGGAGGTGAGGAGAAGGCCAGGGCCAAAGAGCTCCTGAAGAGTGGAGAGGTGGACCTTTCCCTCCTGGATAAGGCGGTGGATTCCCTTATCAGCTCCATGGTCATGACCATGCCGGGATGCCTCTCCAAGACCATCGAGAGCGTGCGAAAGCACAAGCTTGCCCAGTGGGACAAGAATCGGGAAACGAACCGTGCATGGTTGGGGCTCAACATGATGACCGAGGGCCGGGCCGGTTTCCGTGCTTTCAACGAAGGGTCCAGAGAATGCCGGGAGGCTGATTTCATTCTTCTCCGACAGAGAATGGCGGAAGGGGCCAGGTGGGGCGACGAACTCACGGAAGAGATCCTGGCCAAAGCCCACGGGAGGGAGCCTTCCGGGGCGTGAGACCATCGGTGAAGCCTGGAGCGATCACGTAGGGAGCGCCGGAGGAACATGGAAAACAAGGTCGAAGTGTTGAGAGAGGGGCCGGTCCGCCTCGAGGCATTGGAAGAGGGGGCGATATGGCGGGCTGTACTGGCAACACCCAAAGCCAATATCCTCGACATGGAGAAATGTGACATCCTCTCGGAGATCTTCGTCGACGCCGCCGCAACGAAATCCCTCAAGGCGGTCATCGTCGAAGCCGACGGCCCCCACTTTTCCTTCGGAGCCAGCGTCCAGGAACATCTGCCCGACCAGATCGAATCAATGCTCCACGGCTTCCATCGAGTCTTTTACAGCATCCTGGACGCCAGGGTCGTGACCCTGGCAGCAGTCCAGGGTCAGTGCCTGGGCGGGGCCATGGAATTGGCCATCTTCTGCAATCGACTTTTTGCCTCGCCCGGAGCCGCGTTCGGCCAGCCGGAAATCGTCCTGGGAGTCATCGCGCCGGTGGCGTCGGTCATGCTGGCCGACCGGGTGGGTCGGAGCCGGGCCGAAGACCTCCTGATGACCGGTCGTTCCCTGAATGCCGAACAAGCCCTGCCCATCGGACTGGTGGATGAGATCGCAGA
>JBDHGR010000146.1:0-9033 GCA_039589815.1 Gemmatimonadota bacterium
CCTTCGTGAAGTATCCGCTCCCGTCGTCCAACCAGTCACCGATTTCATACCACAGGGCCTCATAGGCCATTGCAGGCTTCGAGCTTCTGGCAAAGGTGTGCAGCGGGGCCCGCCGGGCTCCCATCTGCTCCACGAGGCTCGAATAAGGGATCTCGGTACCAAGGAAAGGAATGGGGATTTGGTCGGCCAGATCGGCCGTGCCTCGATGGAGGGTACGCCGGCGATCCACCATGCAGAAGAAGGGGAACACTCCGAGTCGCTTCCGGCTGGTTTTCCTGAGGGTTTTTAGGAGTTGAAGGAGCGTGCGGAGGGAGAGGGGGGTTGGAATCGTGGGGACCAGGAGCACATCGGCGGCCCGGAACACACTTTCAGAAACCAGCGAGATGCTGGGTGCGCAGTCGATGAGGAGGAGCTCGTACTCTTTCGCCAGAGGCTTTAGAATACGCCCGATCTGTTTCACCGGTTTTTTGGTTCTCTCCAACTCCAGATCGAGGTGTCGGTAGGAGAAGTCCGCCGGAAGAAGATCGAGACCGCCAAAATCAGTCTCTTTGATTCTTGCGCCCAGTTTCAGGTTGCCTTGAACGAGTTTCCTTCCGCCCCCTTTTACCCGCGGCTTGACCCGGAAGAAAAATGAAGCGGATCCCTGAGGATCCAGGTCCCAGATCAACGTCCGGGTTCCGGACCGGGCAGCGAGGTAAGCAAGGTTTACGGCCGTGGCGGTTTTTCCCACCCCACCTTTGATGTTGTAGGTGGCGAGGACTCTCACCGATTCTTCCTTCCGGTCCCGGGTTTTGGGCTCCCGGAGGGACCGGGCCCGAACAACCCACGGAACCTCTTGAGGGTCCGAGTTCGGGTGAACCGGGAAAAGTGGTCTTGAAAAGCCTCTCGCTCCTTATTCTGTTTTCCCTCCAGCTGCCCCATGAGCTGGCCCATGGCCAGGAGCGTTGTTGGCGGGGCTGATTTGGCTGCCATCATTTCTTCGGCGAACCTCCTCAGGGCCTCCCTTTGGACCTGAAGGTCGTTAAAATCGCCGAGGTGGTCCTGGAGTCGCTTCAGCTCCGCGATGAGGGGTTCGAGGGCTTCCGGCGGGTAGAGACTCTGGAAGAAAGTGATGAGGTACCGGAGCTTCTTGCAGTCGATCCGAAGGCGGTGGAGGTTTTCGGCAGGCGTGAACTGGCCGATTTCCCCCCCCCTTTTCCGGACCTTGGTCAGCGCTTTCCAGATTCGTTCAGAGGCAACCTCGCGGATCGGTCGCCGGGCATGGGGGAGGGCGGAGTCCTGTGTGTCAGGTGTTTCCAGAAAGGCTTGCCAGTCTTCAAGGAGTCGATGAAAACGTTTGGACCGGAGACATCTGCGCAGCCGCCCCAGCTCCACCTTCTTCTTCTCCTCGAGCAGTTTGACGAGCGGCTGAAGGTCTTTCCGGGCGGCCGGGTAAAGCGCGGCCCGGTATGCGGGGATCTTGAGAAGGTACACGTCGATGTCCCGAGCCGGCCCGGTTTTTGACCCGAGCCACCGGAATTCTCCCTTGAAATACTCGGTGGCGGCCTCCGGAAAGACGCCCCTGAGCTGAGTGAGGGCCGACCTGGTCCGACGGACAGCCACTCGGAAGTCATGGAGGAACTCGGCGTCCCAGTCTCTAGTCACACCTTCCCGATTCGATAGCACCGTTTTGAGAAGGACAAGGTGGACCTGTTTCGCCGCTTCTGCCGCCGCCATTCCAGGGTCCAACTCCAGGCTGAACGAAGAGGAGTAGTCGCACGGGGTTTGGTGCACCGCACGGTATATGGCGGCTTGTTCTGCCCTCTTCTCCCGCTTTACCTTCATTCGTTCCTTGAGGAAGGATGTGACCTTCCGCTCCTCCACCCGATAACCTTTGAGGGGGAGGAACTCGATGCGTGGAGCCAACGGGATTTCACCCCCTCCATCGGGGAGAAGGGCCTTGCCCACCCGGATACGAAGACGCCCGATCGTCTTTCCGTCCTCGTTCACGATGGAGATGAACGTACCCTTCCACTCTCCGCGGGCTCTCGGCAGGAGTCTCCGGTGCTTGGCGACGGGTTCGACGATTTCAGGAAGCGGGGAGGGCGTCAGGTCGGAAGCAAAGGAAGGGGCTCTGTGGACGATTGAGTCAAGGACCCGTCCGTCCCCGGTGGTGAGAGCGACTCGGGCTTGTTTTCCGATCCGGGAAGTGGTGAGGGTCAGACCCGCTTTGAAGAGCCGCCAATCGAACGTGTCACAATAGGTTACCCGCTCCTTGGGTTCATCCCGGACGTCGATTGGGAAGACCTCCCCCAGGTCTCTCACGAGCTCATCTGTCGAGAGCCCGGTGTCCAGGATATAAAGTGACACCTAAGTTCCACTCCCTAGTTCAGGATCCCCGAAGGTGGTGAAATCCCGTGCACGGAGGATGAGTAAACAGTAGTTTATAATATGGGGGAAAGTCGGGTCTTTTGCCCGGATTCTTTTTCTTCCTTTTCCACTCGAGGCCCAGGAGCGGGATGCATTTTGGATCCCCTGGGCCCTTGGGGTTGGCCTTCCCCAAGCCGGAAGGGCATATGTTCGAGACAGCGGAACTTGGTCAAAAGGTCTCCAAGGGCGACTACAAGGAGCGGGAGGTCCTTCTTCGGAAAGAGCTCCTTGATGCACAATTCCGGCTGAAAAACGCCAGCTTTCCGGTGATCGTCCTCTTTCACGGAGTGGACGGCGCAGGGAAAGGTGAGACGGTCAATACACTTCACGAGTGGATGGACACTCGCCTCATAACCACCCAGGCTTACGACAAGCCCACTACGGAGGAAGCCCAGCGCCCACTCTTCTGGCGGTACTGGCGCGACCTTCCCGCCGCCGGACGGACGGGGATTTTCCTAAAAGCTTGGTACTCCGATCCATTTCTGACGAGAGTTTACGGCGGGATCACCCAGGAAAAGTTTGACCACGCCCTTTCAAGGATTCTGGCGTTCGAGCGGACTCTGGCGGTAGATGGGGCCATAATCCTCAAGTTTTGGCTGCACTTGGGAAGAAGCCAACAAAAGAAGGCCTTCCAGACCTTGGAGGCCGATGCCACACAGGCCTGGAGGGTCACGAAGAAGGATTGGGAACACTGGAAGCGTTACGACGCCTTCGTTCCCGTGGCCGAGCACCTGATCATGCGCACTAGCACGGGTTCGGCTCCCTGGCAGATCGTGGAGGGTTTCGATTCCCGGTTCAGGAACCTTGAAGTGGGCACGGCTCTTCTGAAGGCGATCCGGAGGGGATTGGCGGCCGAAGGACAACGGCTCCGAAAAGACACCCATGCCGGAAACCCGGGACTTAGTGTCGGCGAGGGAGGCCCCCTTGCGGAAGAGATCTACCTCCAGGGCCCGCCGGTGGTTTTGGGAGCGTCCGAGACCGACCTGCCGCCTGCCGCGACGATCCTCTCCACCATGGACATGGGGAAACGGTTGGAGAAGCCACAGTATAGGAAAGCGCTTAGCCGTCTCCACGGGCGGCTCTACGATCTTCAGCGCATGGCCAAAAAGAAGGAGATTTCCACGATCCTCCTCTTTGAGGGATGGGATGCTTCTGGAAAGGGTGGGGCCATCCGCAGAGTGGTGCGGGAGCTGGATGCTCGCTTCTACGAGGTGATTGCGGTGGGGGCTCCCACCGAGGAGGAACGGGCCCATCACTACCTATGGCGTTTCTGGAGGCACATACCCCGGGCGGGCCGGGTGGCCATCTTCGATCGTAGTTGGTATGGGCGCGTTCTGGTGGAACGGATCGAGGGATTCGCCGATGAACGGGAGTGGATGCGTGCCTATGCCGAGATCAACGATTTCGAGTCAGAGCTGGTGGGGCATGGAGTGGTGCTGAAGAAGTTCTGGATCCATGTGACTCCCGAGGAGCAAGAGCTCCGATTCAAAGCTCGGGCCGAAGATCCACTGAAGAGCTGGAAACTCACTGAGGAGGACTGGCGGAACCGAGATCGGTGGGAGGCTTACGAACGGGCCGTGAACGATATGGTAGAGCGAACGAGCACCCAGATGGCTCCCTGGGTTCTCATTGAGGGGAACGACAAAAGGCACGCGCGGATAAGGGTACTGGATGAGGTATGCGCAGCGCTCAAGAAGGCGCTCTGAGGAGAAAATGGGCGGAGAAAAGAGAGCACTCGACGAGGGGGACGGGATCCTCCGGATCCTGCGGGAGGATGCACCCCCACAGGAACCCGGAGCGGCGAAAGTTTCTCCTGACGATCTTCCGTCTGCCCGCACCGAGGTTCAGGACCCAGTCAAGTCGATCGAAGAGGAAGGGGCCAGGACCCCGCCCGACCTGACGCCTCTGCCGGAGCCGAATGCGGACGGTAGTTTCGATTTCATGGCGCCCGAATGTTATCTGAACCGGGAGCTCACCTGGCTGAATTTTAACTACCGGGTGCTTCACGAGGCCCAAGACCCCCGCACCCGCCTCCTTGAACGCGTGAAATTCATTTCCATCGTCGGGTCCAATCTCGACGAATTTTTCATGAAGCGGATTGGAGGTTTGAAACAACAACTTGGGGCCGGCCTGAGCCATCTCACTGTAGACCGCCGGACTCCCCGGGAGCAGATCGACGAGAGCTACAAGATTGTCCGGCATCTGGAGGCCCTCCAGAACGAAACCCTCCTGGACGTGCTGGCATTGCTCAGGGAAGAGGGAATCCTCGTAGCCACCTACGACGATCTAAATGAGGAAGAGCGGAGAGAGTTGCGGGAGGAGTACCTGGAGAACATCTATCCGTTGGTCACCCCCCAGGGCACCGATCCTGCCCATCCATTCCCCTTCATCTCGAACCTTTCACTCAACCTCCTTGTCCGGATTCATCGCGATGGGGACGTCGCCCCGTTCATGGCGCGCGTGAAGGTACCGGTGGGGGCCGGGACTCCGCGCTTCCTCTGGCTCCGGGATCGACGGGTTGCCGTTCCCCTCGAACTGGTCATGAAAGAGAACCTGGATCTCCTCTTTCCAGGCATGGTCGTTGAGACGTGTGAGCTGTTCCGGGTAACGCGAAATGCCAACGCGGAGTTGGATGAGGAGACCGCAGACGACCTCTTGTCGGTCATTCAGTCGGAGCTGAGAGAACGCAGGTTCGCGCCTATCGTTCGCCTGGAAGTCCAGGAAGGGATGGATCCTACACACAGAGGCATGCTCGCAGCGGAGCTCGGCCTGAATGAAGAGGCCGACGTATTTGAAAAGGACGGCCTTCTCTCCACTGCGGACCTGTTGGAGATCGCCGGGCTAGACGTTCCTGAATTGCGGGATCCACCTCATGCCCCGGTGGATAATTCCGAGCTTTCCCTCGCCTCCGAGCGGTCCATCTTCCACGTCATCCGGGACTGCCGAAGCATCCTGGTCCATCACCCGTACGAGTCGTTCAAAACGTCGGTAGAACGGCTTCTTATGGAGTCGGCGAGGGACCCCAAGGTTCGGGCCATCAAGATGACCTTCTACCGGACCTCCGAGGACACCAAAGCGCTGGACTACCTGGTGGAAGCTGCAAAAAACGGCAAGCAGGTGGCCGTGGTCATGGAGCTGAAGGCCCGGTTCGACGAGGAGGCGAACATCCGCTGGGCCAACCGGCTCAGCGAGGCCGGGGTCCATGTGACCTACGGTGTGGTTGGATTGAAGACCCACTGTAAAGTGATTCTGGTCGTGCGAAAGGATTTCGACGGGATCCAGCGTTACGCTCACATCGGGACCGGGAATTACCACGCTGTGACCGCTCGTCTCTATTCGGACCTGGGACTCTTCACCAGTGATCCCGACATTGGTCACGACCTGACCGAGCTGTTCAACTACCTCACCACCGGGTTCAAGCCCAAGCGGAATTTCCGAAAAATCCTCAAAGCCCCCAAGAACATGAGGCGGGCTATCCTCGATCGGATCGAGGAGGCCATTCAATCCCACACCCCGGAATCTCCGAGCCTCCTTCAGTTCAAGATGAATGCGTTGGAGGAACCTCGGGTGGTGAGGGCATTGTATGAGGCGTCCCAGGCCGGTGTGAGAGTAGATCTTGTCATTCGCGACAGCTGCAGGCTCCGGCCGGGGATCCCGGGGCTCTCGGAAAATGTGAGAGTGGTATCCATCGTCGGCCGTTTCCTGGAGCACTCCAGGGTGTTCTACTTCCGGATCGGAGATCGGGAGGAGTATCTTATCGGATCCGCGGATGCCATGAGGAGGAACCTCTCCAATCGGGTCGAGGTGTTGACCCCAGTGGAAGACCCCAAATCCCGGGAGCTTCTCAGATTCCTTCTGGACACTCAGCTCGGCGATCGACGGTCAGCATGGGAGATGTGTCCGGACGGAAGTTATCGGCAGCTGCGGCCTGCTTCAGGAGGGGAAGAAAGCGGGGCCCAGGACCAGCTACTCCAGTGGACGGAAAAAAGGCATCGGAAGGCGAAAAAGGTTCTAAAGAGGAAGCCACGGGTCCTGGGGCCCAGAGACGGGTCTCAACGGGTTTGATTCTCGCCCCCACCCGGAGACTAGTTTGACCGACGGGTCTGAAATCCAGTTGCTCCCATTATTCATAGGGCTCTTCGGTGGCCTTGCCCTATTCCTCTATGGGCTGGAGCTCCTCTCTGACGCCCTGAAGTCCGTGGCGGGTGGTAGGCTCAAGGACCTTCTCGGGCGCCTCACGACCAATCGCTTCACATCAGTCCTGACGGGTGCGTTCGTGACCGCCGTGGTTCAATCCTCTTCAGTAACCACGGTATTGGTCGTGGGTTTCGTCACGGCCAACCTCATGACCATGGCTCAATCCATTGGCGTCATCATGGGGGCGAATATCGGAACGACCGTCACGGCCCAGATCATCGCTTTCGACGTATCCCAATACTCTCTTTTGTTGGTGAGTCTGGGGTTTGCCGTCTCCTTCACGGGACGAAAGGAGAAGACGCGGAAGAAAGGCTTGGCAATCCTGGGGCTGGGTCTGGTCTTTTTCGGGATGGGGATCATGGGAGATGCCATGACGCCGCTCCGGGGTTACCCCCCCTTCGTTGGTGCCATGGCCCGCATGGAGTCCCTGGGATTCGGAATCCTCGCCGGAGCGCTATTCACGGCATTGATCCAGTCTTCGGCCGCCACCACCGGTGTAGTCATCGTCCTCTCCTCCCAAGGGCTCCTCAGCCTTTCCGCAGGGATTGCCCTGGTATTGGGGGCTAACATCGGAACCTGTATCACTGCCCTGATGGCGGCTGTGGGAAAACCCAGAGAGGCGGTAAGGGCTGCCACGGTGCACGTGCTTTTCAACGTTCTGGGGGTTCTCATCTGGTTGAAGTTCATTGGTCATCTGGCGGATGTGGTGGTCTGGATGACGCCGGAGGCTGCCGGTCTCGAGGGCTACGAGAAGTCGGGGGCCGAAGTCCCGCGGCAGATTGCCAACGCCCACACCGTCTTCAACGTTGCCAATACCCTCCTGTTTCTCCCCTTCGTGGGCCTGCTGGCAAAAGGGGCAATCCTCCTCGTGCCGGATCGACCTCCTTCAGACGGGGACACCGTTCGCCCCAAGTACCTCGACACGGAGCTCATGCGAACCCCGTCATTGGCGGTGGACCGTGCCCGGTTGGAGGTCCTGCATATGGGGGACCAGGTCAGGGCCATGATGACGAAGATCCTGCCAGCCGTTTTCGCTGGTGAAAACGAGGACCTCCTGGAAGTCAAAGCCCTCGACGAAGGGGTGGATCTTCTCCATGGGAGCATCGTCACCTATCTGGGTCGCCTGAACCAGGAGAACCTGTCCGAGGCGGTGTCTCAGGATCTCATGAGCATCCTGGAGGCTGCCAACGACCTGGAGGCGGTGGGGGATATCATCGAAACCAACCTGGTGGGTGAGGGGTTGAGCCGACTAAGGGAGGGATTGGTGATCAGCCCGATGACCCGGGAAGTCCTGGTGGACTTCCAGAAGGTGGTTTTCCGGGGCTTCGATCTTTCGCTTCAAGCAGTGAGCCAACGGAGCCGGGAGGCTGCCCTGGCGGTGATAGATATGAAAGGGGAGGTGAACCAGATGGCGAACATGGCCTCCCTTCATGAGGTCGAACGCCTGGTGGCCGACGAGCCACGGCGGTTGGAGATGTACAGTCTGGAGGTGGACGTATTGAAATACCTCAAGCGGATCTACTACTTCTCAAAGAGGATGGCCCGAGGAGTCTTGGTGGCTACCGAGGCAGACGGATAGATTCACATTCTACTGCGGTTTCCGGCCCCGGGGCTCATCCCCACCCCGAACCGCTTGTTCCAGTTGGCCGAGCAAGGTGTCGGACCCGGCCTTGCTTGCACCGAACAGTCCATCACCGGTGTCATCTCCTTTGGCCAGGGCCCCGTGCAGGTTCAACCAGAGGTCGATGCGTTCGCCCATCTTCATGACCGTATAGAAGAGTCGCTTCCGCCGGCCCCCGAAAAAGAGATCAAAGAAGACTGCTCCCGCGGAAAGCCAGATCATCATGAGGTCTTTTGCCCCATCCAGCCACAGCTTCAGCCAGAAGATCATGAAGTCCCGAATGAGTATGGATCGAGTGGCCTGCATTATCGGATTCCCGTTTCGCCTTGGAGGACCCCCCCACACGCGCCAGGAGTGTCAGGGGTTGGTCGGTCTGTGATCAACCATGCATACGAAGGAACCAAGAAAGATGATTCAAGGGCCGCACCGGCGTCTCGTCTTTCATAGACGACTTGATGCGGGCACGGTTAAACCCTATTTACGGGGCGGCCCGAATGGGTAGCCGCCTCCAAAAGTAAGGGTTTGGAGACACGTTGACATTAACATCCCTCGAGTCTGCGGTCCTGACCCATCTGGATATCCCTGGAATGCTTCGGTTCCTGTCGGAGCTGGTGGGATTTCCGTCTGTCGGCGGTGCAGAGTCCCCTGCCCAACGGCGAGTCGCGGAATGGATGGGCGAGAACGGCCTGGAAGTGGACCTCTGGAAGCTGGATCTGAATAGCCTGAAAGCACATCCGGCTTACAGCGCCGAGATCGACAGGGATGAAGGGTTGGGGGTGGTGGGAACGCTGGGGGAGGGGGAGGGA
>JBDHGR010000147.1:0-9006 GCA_039589815.1 Gemmatimonadota bacterium
ATCTCCCTGGGAGTGGTCGGCTGTGGCGACGATGGAGTGGGGCCCGATCCGGAGTTGATCGGGGGCGTTTTGGCAACCTTCCAGGTCGAGGGAGAGACTTTTCAGTTCTGGTCCACCAATCCAAACACCATCCAGGAGCTGCTGGCGCTGGAGGCTGGAACGTCCACCGCGAATATCCCGAACGGACCCCTCCTCCAGGGTCCTGGCCGCGGGAACCACAACCTCCCGTGGGCCTGGCACCTTGATCCGTCAGAGACGGAAATGGCCGAAGCTACCATTGAAGTCTGCTCTGGGCTTCCTTCCTTCGTGGAGGAGAATCTCCCAGACTGGCTGGTTCTGGGACGATACTGCCCGTGGGGCGCCGAACTGGTTGATTTCAAGGACTTTCGGTAGGGAAGCCTCCCGGGAGCCGGGTTCCGATTTCCCCGACTTCCGTTCCCTCACCAACGGTACGACTCAGTGTCCCGCGCTTCCCCATACTGCCTCCTCGGGGTTAAGTCGCCGGAGCGTGGGCAGGAGCGCAACGTCCACGATGAGCCCTCTGTGGAGGACTAGCGGATCACCCGACCTCACTCCTCTCGAGGGAACACTCACGCACTTGAGTGGATATTCAGGAACGGTTCGGTAGCCCTGCGCCTCAGTTTCCCTGACAGAATAGAGGTGGACGAACGATGACCCTGGGTAGAGAAACCCCAGCGGAGTTGGTAGCTCTTAATGCCGACGTCGTGGGATACAGCAGGCTGATAGCCGACGACTTCGACGGCACCATGGCCGCGATGGAGGAGGTTCGGTCCCTGGTCTCGGATAGGGTGGCCGGCTCCGGCGGGACCCTTGCCGACTTCGTCGGAGACAACTTCATGGCGGTCTTCGATGACACGAGAGAAGCCGTCGGGACCGCCATCGCCATCGCTACGGAGATCGAGGTCCGAAACGCGAATGTCGCGGAATCGAGCCGCGTCCGATTCCGGATGGGCCTGGACCAGGGTGAGGTCGCGGTCTCGGGGGACCGCTACCTGGGTGATCCACTGAACATTGCCGCCCGGATTCAGGCTCTCACCCGGCCCGGAGGGGTCAGCGTTTCGGGGAGAGTCTACCGAGCCCTCGATGAGCCGGCACTACGCTTCAGATCCATCGGACAGCAGAAACTCAAGAACATCCCGGAGCAGGTGGAAGTCTTTGAGTTTGCAGACCTTCCGGTACCCGGTGCTGCGGCACCCAGCCGAAGGTCCCTATCTCTGGAATCACCCATTCTGGCGGTCCTCCCCATCCACACAGAATTGGTCGATGACGAGGTCCGGGCTACCGCCGGCGTGATCCGCAGAGATCTGATCCACAGACTCTCCACCGTACCGGAGCTCACCGTCCTGGACGCCCGGACCGAGCCCGGAGAAGATGGAGTCGGGGTGTCCGCCCGCTACATGGCCGAAACGGGGGTTCACCAGGTAGGAAACAAGGTGCGCGTCTACGCGACTCTCTTCGACGTCAGCACCATGAACGTCGTGAAATCCCACAAGTGGATGGCAAGCGTGGAGAATATGTTCGCCCTCTCTGACGACTTGGCTGAGGAGGTCGCCCGCTCGATCGAAGTGGAGTTGGTCGTAGGCGAACCGGCGGGCCTCTACGCGGACTTGGACGATCCAAAGGCGATCGAAAAGGTCTATCTCGGATGGTACCATCTGAGAACCGATACCCGTGAAGGGTGGGCACATGCCCTGGAGCTCTTTGGGCAGGTCTCCCAATCCCACCCCGACCAGCCGTTCGGATACGTGCTTTCCGCCTTCGCGAACTGGATCGGAGCGAGCAACGAGTGGGTCTCCGACCCAGAAAGCACATTTCTGAAGGCCCGGGAGCAGGCCCGGGTCGCAGCGCGCATCGGCGACCCAAGCGGCATGGCGAAAGCCGTGGAGGCAGCGGTGCTCATGTCCCAGGGGAAACCGGAGGAGGCCCTGGTGGCCATGGATCAACTGGAGATCATTAGACCCACCTGCGACGTAACCTACGGGCTCGAGGGAAGCGTGCGTCGATACTTGGGGCAGTGGGAGAAAGCCGTTGATCTCCTGGATGTGGCCATGCGCCTAACGGGTATCAACAAGCCATGGTACCCGACCGTCAAGGCCTGCTCCCTGTTCATTGGCGGTCGGCTGGAGGAGGCTGCGGCCATCGCCGAAGAGGTCCTGGATTACCAACCAAACAACTTGGAAGCCCTCTTAGTTATGGTGGCGGCTCAGGTGGAGTTGGAGCTCCCCCGCCGGGCGCAAGCGACCACCCAGCTCATCAAGGGTCGGTTTCCAGGCGTGGACCTCGAGGCCTGGCTCGACAAGAACCCCTACCAGAGGAGAGAGATCGTAGAGCGGTGGAAAGGTGATCTCGTGTCAGCAGGGGCCATTGGGGCGGCCTGAATCCAGGCCCGTTCGGGTGGCCCACCCAGGTAGACCGAATCCACTGTCCGTTTTTCCCTTTAACCGATGGAGGTGTTATGTCCGAGAAGAAAGGCCTGGTTATCCTCATAGCCTGCGGCCTCGATGACGAGAGGATGTCCGTGGCCTGGAGCGTAGCCAACGGTGGCATCAGCACCGGACTCCAGGTCACAGTGTTCCTGACCAGTTCGGCCGTGGATTGCGTCCGGAAGGGTGCGGCGGACAAAGTACACCTGAATCCCCTGGATCCCCCACTGGGTGAGATGATCCAGAACCTGACGTCTCGCGGTGGGAAGATTCTGGTCTGTCCGCCCTGCGCGAACGTGAGAGGCTACGCCCAGGAGGACCTTCTGGACGGTGTGGTGATCACCGGCTCAGGGGCGATGCATGAGCTCATCAAGAGCGGGGCAGCGACGTTGAGCTTCTGAGGGTTTTTTGAGACATCTCGACCGGTAAAGCCGAAGCCCGCCTCACGGATTGACACCGGCCCAGAGAGTTAGAGCGGCCTCCCACCCTGGGGGGCCGTAGTCGCCGGCAAACCTGCCGGAATCTGCCGGGATTAATTGACACGCTAACCGGCCCAAAACCACACTTCACCCTGTCAAACGCCGCTCACCTTCATTGCCTTCCTGACCGATCCGGAGCCCCGCGTTCGATCCAGTTGAGCCCGAACCCATTCCTGTAGACGACTTCCACCAGACCTGGGGCGCCCAACCTCCCTCCGCGTCAGGCCCCACCGCAGGCGCGCACGTCAAAAACCAAGAACACCCCCTCACCTCCCCGATCCCATCCCTATCTCCATTCTTGCCCCGCTCCACCACCCTCTTGCACATTTCGTCCGTACCCCGACCGATCCATAGGGCCCCTGGATCTCCAACCCTTTTGGGGTGGGCGAAGGGGCGACTGGAATGCCCATAGGAGGGTAGCGGCGCCCCCCAAAGGCACGCGTCCTTCCTCTCGCTGGAGGTACCATGACATCCCGAATCTTCAGGATCTTCTGCGTCGTCTCGGCCATGGCTGTGGCGACGACGTCTTCCCTTGCCCAGGAACCCCAGGAGTACCGGGCCCTGGCCAGGGAGATCCTGGCCGAGCTGGTAGCCATCGAGACCACGGAAGAGGCGGCCCGGACGGTGGAGGCCGCCGAGGCCGTGGCGCAACGCCTCCTGGCGGCGGGGTTCCCGGAGGAGGACGTCCGGATCCTGGGTCCCAGGCCGGACCTGGGGAATCTGGTGCTCAGGTATCGGGGAGACGGCACCGCCGGGGAGCCAATCATGCTCATGGCGCATATGGACGTGGTGCCGGCCGTGGCTGAGGCCTGGGGTACGGATCCCTTCGGGCTCACCGAGCGGGACGGGTATCTCTACGGCAGGGGATCAGGGGACAACAAGGCCGGCGTGGCCACCATCGTGACCAACTTCCTGCGATGGAAGGCTGAGGGGTGGGTTCCCAGCCGGGATCTCGTCGCCGTCATTACAGCCGACGAAGAGACCACCGGAGAGAGCATCGCCTGGCTCCTGGAAGAGCGCCGGGATCTGGTGGACGCTGAGTACGCCCTGAATACCGACGGGGGAGGGGGTGTGTTGAGGAACGGGGTCCGGACCACCTTCTCCATCGACGCCGCCGAGAAGATCTACGCGAGCTATCGCATAACGGCCACGAACCCCGGGGGGCACAGCTCCGTACCGGGGCCCGACAACGCCATCTACGACCTGGGTCGCATGCTGGTCCGCATGGCCGACTACCGCTTTCCGATTCGGGTGAACGACATCACCCGGGACTATCTCCTGCAAACGGCCGACGACCACCCTCCGGAGGTGGCTGCGGACATGCGGGCGGCCGTGGGCAACCCTCCGGACCTGGAGGCGGCTGAGCGACTGGCACGGGGCGATCCCCATATGAACGCCCTCCTCCGGACCACCTGCGTGGCCACGATGCTGGAGGCCGGGCATGCCGAAAACGCTCTCCCTCGGGAAGCCAGCGCCACCATCAACTGCCGCGTGTTCCCCGGGGAGGATCCCCAGGAGGTAGAGTCGACCCTAAGGGAGCTCATGGCCGACCCCGAGATGAGGATGGAAGGGCTCTTCCCGGCCATTCCCAGCCCTCCGTCCTTCCTCACCCCCAGGCTAAGGGAAGTCCTGAGCGCCCTGGTGGAGGAGATGTTCCCGGGCGCAGACATCGTGTCGGGGATGGCGACCGGCGCATCCGATGGCCTCTTTACCAGGAACGCCGGTACCCCGACCTACACACTCTCGGCAATCTTCGAGCCCGAGGGGGAGAACCGGGCTCACGGTCTGGATGAGAGGGTTGGCGTGGAGGAGTTCCACGACGCCGTGGAGTTCTGGTACCGGATGGTGAAGCGCCTGGCAGGCTAGCCCTCCTCTTCGCAACGATCCCCCTCCAGGATCTAAGGGTCTTGTGCGGATCGAAGAGGCGTCAGTTCATGGCCAGATAGACCCCGTGGGGAAGAGCCCGGAGGGGCGCCAGGGCCCTCCCGGTTATCGAGGAAGAGATCGGGGCCAGTGGGATGGCCGTGGTCTACCTGGCCCACCAACTCAAACACGACCTGCGTGTGGCAGCTCCTCTCGGAGCCAGGAACCTGAGCCATAAGAAAAACCCCGCCCGGACCGGAAAGTCCAAGCGGGGCAATGACATCTGGGAATGGGCCTGAGTGCACGCCACCTTGTGACCTCACGCCTATCCGGCGTGCGCAGGGCTCCGCCCACCTTGCGGCGGAGGAGAACTTGCATGATTATATCTGATCGGATATAATCATGCATGAACACCGTTCGACTGCTTAGAGACCTGAGCGACCTGACACAGGCCGAACTAGCCGATGCGGCTGGGACTTCCCAGCCGACCATCGCGGCCTATGAATCAGGTCGAAAGAGCCCAACGCTTCGCACGCTGCGCCGTCTGGCTGAAGTGGCAGGGTTTGAAGCGACGATTGGGTTCCACCGGCCGATGACGAGGGAAGAGCGCCGAAGCCTCCATCTCCACCGCGCCATCGCACGCCGACTGGAAGGGTCTCCTGAGGAGGTGTTGGCCAGGGCGCGGGCCACGCTATCGCTGATGCGAGGGAACCACCCGGGGGCGGAAAAACTGTTCCGTGAATGGGAGGTGATCCTCGACCGCCCCGTGTCAGAGCTTTCCCCAGCCTTAACAGACCCGAGCCCCCGGAGCCGGGACTTACGCCAGGTTACGCCATTCGCCGGGGTGCTGACGACGATGGAGCGGACCGAGGTCTATCAATCGTTCCGAAAGGAGGAGTCGCGGTGAAGCGAACGGAGTTCGAGCACGCGGTTCGGGCTGCCGCTGCTGTCCTCGGCATAGACGAGCTACTCGTCATTGGCAGCCAAGCCCTACATGGATCGGTAGAAGGTGACCTCCCGGAAGAGGCTCTCCGCTCGGTGGAGGTCGATGTCGCGGCTTTTGAGGACCCCGAGGGAAGGAGAGCTGATCTCGTGGACGGCGCCATCGGCGAGGCATCGATGTTTCACGCCACCTTCGGCTACTACGCGCAAGGAGTTGAAGCAGTCACAGCTGTGCTTCCGGGGGGTTGGGAAGACAGGTTAGTTCGATTCCAGACAGCGGGAACCCGGGGTGTAATCGCCTGGTGCCTGGAACCCCACGACCTTTGGATCTCCAAGATGATCGCGGGGCGCCCAAAGGACCTTGAGTTCGGGCGGGCGCTGCTTGAGAATGGGATCGTTGAGCCTGCGGAGTTGATGAAACGCTTGGAAGAAGTGCACGTAGATGAGCCGATCCGAAAGCGGATCTCTGCGAGGATCGGGGCCTGGAGCACTGCCTGACCTGCCCTGGACGCTGCACTGGCAAGATGCTGCTGTATCAAGGATCTGAGACGAGAAGGCTCAAAAGGACCGGCATGGAGGCCCGGGAACGGGATCCAACCGATACATCGAATCGACGCACAGCCGACATAAAGGGGGAAGAAAAAGAAGCGCCCGGCCTGCCGAAGAAACCTGCGTGATAATAGCCAACGCCCACCTTTTTAATGCCGGGGGTGGGCGCCCCTACGGTAGGGCCGTATATCTATGACATGAATCAAGCTCCCGTCCGACAGCTGAGCGCGATCATGTTCGCGGACATTGTAGGCTACACGGCCATAATGCAGCGCAGTGAAACGGACGCGGTGGCCCGTCGCGATCGCTTTCGGGAAGTGCTCACCGACCTAGTGCCGAACCACCATGGCACCGTGGTGCAGCACTACGGGGACGGCACGCTCGCGATCTTCCCAAGCGCGGTGGAGGCGACTACCTGCGCCCTGAAGATTCAGAGGTCGATGACATCGGAGCCGCGGGTCCCACTGCGCATCGGACTACACGTTGGGGACATCGTCCGCGATCACGAGGGTGTGTACGGGGACGGCGTCAACCTCGCCGCGCGGGTTCAGGCTCTAGCGGCCGCCGGCTCGGTTCTCGTCACCGAGCGCGTAGCGGAGGAGGTGAAGAATCACGCAAACCTTTCACTTGTACGCCTCGGGCAGTACCGGGTGAAGAATGTCTCCCACATGGTCGGAGTGTTCGCGGTGGCCGACGACGGGATCGTCGTCCCCAACGCCGAAGACATAGAAGCCGACGCTCCCGCCGAGCGATCCGTTGCCGTGCTCCCATTCGTCAACATGAGCGGCGACCCAACAAGGGAGTTTTTCTCCGACGGCGTCTCGGAAGAGGTCATCAACGCCCTCGCGCAGCTGCCTGGCCTCAAGGTGACATCGCGCACGTCGTCCTTTGCGTTCAAGGGAAAGAACACCGATATCCGCGAGATCGCGAGCACTCTCGACGTCGGACATGTGCTCGAGGGCAGCGTGCGCACATCCGGGAATCGCGTGCGCGTGACCGCACAGCTCATCGAGGCCGACTCCGGCTTTCACGTCTTCTCGGAGAATTGGGACCGAGAGCTGGAGGACGTATTCGTCATCCAAGATGAGCTCTCCCAGGCGATCGCGGGCCATCTGCAGACGGCTCTGACGGGCGTGCCGGCGCCGACGCCATCCGTCACGCCTCGGCCGACTCCGGACCCGGAGGCGTACGCTCGCTATCTCGAGGGCCGACACTACTGGAACACGTGGAGCCCCGAGGGAGCCATACGCAGCATCGAGCTGTACCGCGAGGCCATCGAGATCGATCCGACGCTGGCACCCGCGCGGGCAGCGATCGCATCCAGCTACGTGTTCCTTGGAGCGGTCGGCCGACTCCCCGCGAAGGTCGCCTACGGAGAGGCACAGGCCGCCGCGACGCTCGCCCTGTCCGTGGAACCGGATTCATCCGAGGCCGAGGTCGCGCTCGCGCTCACGGCGCTTTTCTACGAGTGGAGCCGCGACCGAGCGGATCGGCACTTCGAGCGAGCCCTCGCGCTGGGTCCGGGTTCGGCGACCGTGCACCACTACCGAGGGATATACTACTCGGTCCTCCGTAGACACTCCTTGGCGGTTGCCGCCCTGCAAGGGGCCAGGGACCTGGATCCGCTGAGCCCCGCCATTAACAATGAGTTGGCCAGGACTCTACTTATGGCGGGACAGCCGGAGGAGGCACTGGTCCAGATCGAGCGCACTCTGGAACTCGCTCCCTCGTTCCGGAGCGCCTTGGAGAGCAAGGCAGTGATTCACTGGGTCCTGAAGGACGTCCCCAGTGCGATCGATGCGATTCGTACGTATCGGTCCCACTCGCCAAGTCCTTTCGCGGGGGCGGCGGTGCTGGGCTATCTCCTAGCGCGCTCCGGCGACGCAAACGCCGCACAGGAGCAGCACCAGCTTCTGGAAGAGCGTGAACGGGTCGAGCCGGGGACGTCACTCCATATTGACTTCGCCCTCTCGCACTTGGGCATGCGGCAATACGAGTTGGCGTTGAACCGGCTGGAGGAGGCTGTGGATAGCCGTACGGCCGGTGTGATCTTTGCCCGGTCTATGCCGTTTTGGGACGAAGTGGCAAATCACGCTCGATTCAAAGCTCTGGAGGAGCGAATTGGGCTGTGGAGCTAAGCTCCGAAGAGCGGATGCCAGAGAGACTCAAACAGGGCCTCCGGAGCGTCTCGTAGGCCCCTCGTGGACACTGTCAACTTGAGGGCGGCCCGCCCAGACTCCCTCGATGAAAACGAATGCGAACAGCCATCACGGTCACCGGCTCCCTGGTGAGGTCATCAGCCACGGCGTCTGGTCGTACCGTCGGTTCCCCAAAAAAATCGCGCACATCGTCGATGAAGGGTTGTTGGATCGGCCCTATTTGTGCCCTGAACGCCCAGATCGCACCCACTCCATCCCGTAATCTCCCCTTTCACTCACGTTCCATCTGGCGAAGTCTGATTTCGTGAATGGTCGTTCGTGTTCACACACTAGGAATCGCCATGAACGTAGTGGAACCGTTCCAGAAAAAGACTCTCCCCTGAGCGGTGGACGCCCAGAAGAGAGCTCTCGCGCGCTTTGTTCTATCACTGGCACGCCCATACGCACCGATGGCTTAGCAGGTGTGGTTCAACCGTCGGTTACGACGCCTCCCGATACATGGTTCCTCTGGATCTTCCAGGTCCCGTCAATCTTCTTGAGGAAGTGGGTGAAGTGGAGATTCATGAGCCT
>JBDHGR010000148.1:0-16445 GCA_039589815.1 Gemmatimonadota bacterium
GATCTCTGACCTAATCGGGTATCGGGGACGCGTGGGTATTCCCGTCCGAGACGGACCGGTCAAAACCATGTGCGCGACACCTCTTTAGGAGTTGGTGGCTGAAAGCGGAGGGCCGGGCCGGGCTCGAGCATCAGGACGGCTCTGGGTGGCATGGCCTTAGGCGGAAGTTCGCCACGGACCTGAAGAACACACCCTTGAGGGACCTCTGCCAGTTCGGTGGATGGAACAGCCCTCAGACGGTATTGACCTGCTATCAGCAACCCGATCAGGCCACCATGCGGCAAGCCCTTGAGGCCAGGCACACGCTTCCTGGCTCCTCCAGCGGAACGAATCGACAGTTCTAACCGACAGTAAACGGATAGGATCGGTTCGAAGGTCAACGTCGGCAACGAGATGGCTTTCACCCACAGTCTGCCTAATTGGCAGGGCACTCCTCGACCTTTCCAGCAATCCGTCATTTCGACCGACTGTTCGAGTTTGTAAGTCCTTGCCATGGTTCATTTTGGCAGGTTTTTCGCTCGAACCTTTTGGCACGGGCCATGCTTAACGACCGGTTGTCGATGCATTCTTATCACGTAGGAAATCAACAAGGAGGCAGTAGAGATGACCATCACACGGTACGCCAGGCGTTCCCCGTTCCTTTCGCCCTGGCTGGAAGTGGAGGACATGACCAATCGGCTCAACCGGATCTTCACGGATCCGTCTCGGACCAGGGGTGCCAATGGATCCTCCTGGAACCCCACCGTGAACGTGGAAGAGACCACCGATGAGCTTCTCCTGACGGCGGAATTCCCCGGTATGGGGATCGACGACATCGAGATCGAGGTGGAAAACAGCGTCCTCACGCTCAAGGGCGAAAAGTCGGAGGAGAGGCAGGAAGGGGACGACCGTAGATTTCACCTTTGGGAGAGACGGTTCGGCACGTTCAAGAGGACCTTCAGCTTGCCCAGAACGGTCAAGACCGAGGCGATCTCGGCTCGAATGAAGGATGGCGTACTCTTCATCCAGGTGCCCAAGGCCCCCGAGGCGAAGAGCCGGAAGATCTCCATCGAGGCGGAGAACTAGGCAGGTGTTATCCCACCAGGGTTGAAACCCCGAACTGATGGGGAATTCAGCGCAAGAGAAGAGAGCCCGGGGCCTGAGCTCCGGGCTCTCCCTTTTTTCGGCGGCTATGGAAGCCGTTGCGTTCTGGGGCTATGGGCCCCGGACCAATGAACCCAGCTCCCGGTACAGGGCTGGCGAGTTGGCGGCAAGGACCGATCCGTTGGCCAGATCGATCGCGGCTCCGTCCAGCCGGGTAGCAATTCCCCCTGCCTCCGTGAGAATGACCAACCCCGCCGCTACGTCCCAGGGGCTCAGGTAGTCCTCCTCCCAGAATCCGTCCAGGATGCCCTCGGCGAGATAGCAGAGATCCAGCGCCGCGGATCCGGTCCGACGGATCCCCCCTGACGACGGAAGGACCCGCTGGAACTCTTCGAGATAGAGGGGAACCAGGCCGGGTTCCTTAAAGGGGAAGCCAGTTCCGATGAGAGCTGTTTCCATGGACCGAATTGACGAGGTCTGAATGCGAAGTCCGTTCTTGAAAGCCCCATGACCCCGCCTGGCCCACCAGCGCTCCCCGGTACGGGGCGCCACCACCGCCCCCGCTTCCAGAACGGCGGTCTCTTCGGCGCCAGGCTCCTGCTGGCCCTTCGTGCCTTGCCGGCCCACCCCGACGGAGGCTGCGAAGTGGGGGTGGCCGTGAAGGTAGTTGGTGGTTCCATCCAGTGGATCGACGATCCAGAGATACTCTCCGTCCGGCGGCCAAACCCTTTGCCCCTCTTCACCGGTGGTTCGGTCGGGGTCCTCCTCGGCCAGGATCCGGTGGTTGGGGTGGCGCCTGCGGATTACCGAGAGGGCCGCCTCCTGGGCCTCCAGGTCCACCCGACTCACGAAGTCGCTATGGGCCTTCTCCCGGGCTCCGTCCAGGCCGACCCTCCCGAAATGGAAGAGGTGGACCCCAGCCGCTGCTTCAGAAGCCTCCAGGGCTGTTGCGATGAGGGAATCCATAGAAAGGCGCGCTTTCCCAAAGAACGAGAGACGGGCCGAGATCGGAGGTTCCTTCCGCGACCCTGAGGGTTCCGGGGCCCAGGAAAGGGCGGTAACTTAACGCCTTCTTTGTGCTTCGTGCGACCACCTTGGACCGAACTGGAACAACCCTATCCATGAGCAGTCAACAGGTAGCAACGGGGAAACGACGGATCTTGAGCGGAGTCCAACCCAGCGGGGAAGCCCACCTGGGAAACTACCTGGGTGCCTTCCGTCAATGGGTTGCCCTCCAGGACACCTACGATTGTCTCTTCTGCATCGTGGATCAACACGCGATCACCGGGGAGTATGATCCCGCACTCCTCCCCCAACGGATCTTCGACATGGCCGTGAGCCTCCTGGCCGTCGGCCTGGATCCAGAGCGGTGTTCGATTTTTGTCCAGTCCGAGGTCCAGGAGCATACGGAGCTGGCCTGGCTCCTGAACGCCGTCACTCCTGTGGGTGAGTTGGAGCGAATGACCCAGTACAAAGACAAGTCCTCCCGGCTGGAGTCCATCCCTGCCGGACTGCTGAACTACCCCATTCTGCAGGCTGCCGACATCCTCATCTACCGGGCGGAGGCCGTTCCAGTGGGAGAGGATCAGCTTCAGCACCTCGAGCTGACGCGGGAAATCGCCAGGAAGTGGAATGGCCAATATGGCCAGATCTTCCCTGAACCCCGGGCCATCGTGGGTGGCACCGGCAGGATTCTCGGATTGGACGGTGAGGCGAAGATGAGCAAGTCCTTGGGCAACACGGTTGGGATCCTCGCCGAGCCCGATGAGATCTGGGCTCAGGTCCGGACGGCCGTCACCGACCCCCAGAGGATCCGTAAGGATGACCCCGGGCGACCCGAGGTCTGCAACGTCTACTCCCTGCACGAGTTCTTCTCCGATCCCCTGGAACTGCCGGACATCGCCGAGAAGTGCCGAACCGCCCAGCGGGGCTGCGTGGAATGCAAGAAGATGCTTTCGGAAAGCGTGGCTCGGGAGTTCGGCCCCTTCCGGGAGCGGGCGGCACACTACCGAGAGCGACCGGAGGAGGTCTTGGAAGTGCTGGCCGAGGGGGCCCGGCGCGCTACTGCGCTGGCGCAGGAAACCATGGCCGATGTCAGACAACGTATGGGAATGGACTGGCGGAAGGCTCTGGAGTAGGCGGCTGTCCCCCCTCGGGGGTGCGGAAGCGCTCAGGCGCCTATTTGCGGGACCTAGAAACCGAAACGTTGGACGAGGACGGGGCCCATGCCTAATCTTCTTATAAGGCAGGCAAGATCCTCGGGAGGTTCTTTGGCTCCATACAGGATTCGGAGACGCAAGGCATGATCGAGATTTTCAGGGCAGCAATCGAAAACGGAGCCAGTGACATCCACATCAAGTCAGGGGACATGGTCCGGGCACGGATCCATGGAAGGCTGATCCCCATGACCGAGCAGAGGATGAGTCAAGACCAGGTGAAGGATCTGGCCCTCAAGCTCATCCCCAGGGAAAAAGATCGGGAGCGAATCGATGACCTCCTGGACCTGGACTGCTCGTGGGGGCTTCCGGGGCTGGGCCGTTTCAGGGTGAATATTCTCCGGCAGCGTGGAAGTTTCATGATCGTGCTCCGAACGATCCCCATCGATGTACCGACCTTCGAGGACCTCAGGCTTCCCCCGGTCCTGAATTCCATCGCCGATCTGGAGCGGGGGTTGATTCTGGTTACCGGGATTACTGGGGCGGGCAAGAGCTCCACCCAGGCTGCCATGGTGCAGCATATAAACAAGAAGTATCAGAAACACATCGTTACCCTGGAGAACCCCATCGAGTTCTTGCACAGGGACCATAAAGGCGCAGTCACACAAAGAGACGTCGGAACCGACACGGACTCCTTCATGACTGGACTCCGGGCCGCTCTTCGGCAGGACCCTGATGTGATCCTCATTGGGGAAATGAGGGACAAAGAAACCATCGATACCGCATTGAAAGCTGCGGAAACCGGGCACGTCGTGATCTCCACCCTCCACACACAAAACGCCTTTCAGACCATCACCCGCCTGCTGGCGACTTTCCCCCGGGATGAGCAGGAGATCATCCGTATCAGGTTGGCCGAGGCGCTCCACGCGGTAATCAGTCAGAGGCTTCTGCCCAAGAAGGCCGGGAAAGGACGCGTCGTGGCCTGCGAGATCATGCTGGTGACCGGGACCATCCAGGAATGTATCCTGGATCCAGCAAGGGCCCAGGAGATCCCCTCGCTCATCGAAGAGGGGAGACAGCACTACGGCTCGCAGAGCTTCGACCAGCACCTCATGGACCTGGTCCGGGCCGAGCAGGTGGACTTCGAAGTCGCCAAAGCGAACGCCAACAACCCCTCGGATTTCGACCTCAAGATCAACGTGTTCGGGTCCTCCAGCGCCGGCCAGGGCTCGGATGGTGCGGCGATGGAACAGGCCGGGTTGGCGGAGGAGATGCGAAACATGATGAACCGGGATTAACCAGGGACGTTTCCAGTGATTGATCTACATGGTGTATTCCTCCCTGTCGTGACTCCCTTCCTTCCGGGAACGGGGGAGATCGACCTTCCCGCGATGCAGGAAAACCTAAGGCGTTGGTCCGAATTCTCCCTTCGGGGCGTCGTCGTCGCCGGCACCACCGGCGAGGCCGTCTTAGTGGACGAGGAGGAACGTCTGGAGTTGGTTCGGGCCGCCAGGGAGGCCTTGAATCCGGACATGCTTTTGACGGTCGGAACGGGGTTGGAATCGACCCGGGCGACGCTTCGCCTCAGCCGGAGGGTGGCAGAGGAGGGGGCCGATGCCGTGTTGGTTCAACCTCCGGCGTACTACAAGGGCGCCATGACGCCGGAAGCCCTGAGGGAACACTATCTCGCCGTGGCTGACGGCTCTCCGGTGCCTGTGATCGTCTACCAGGCGCCCCTCAGAATGAGCACCCTGGAGTTCCCCACCGGGTTGGTGGCGGAGTTGTCGACCCACGAGAACATCGTCGGCATCAAGGACTCCCGGGGAAAGCTGGATCTGGTCGGCGAGCTGGTGGAGCAATGCCAAGACGGCTTTCAAGTGTTGGTGGGGAGCGGGGCTCTCCTCTACCCGGCCCTGGAGGTTGGTGCAGTAGGTGGGATCGTGGCGGTGGGCCTTATGGCCCCGGGTCCCTCGAGCGAACTTTTCCAGGCGTTTACCGCCGGACGGAGCTCTGAGGCTGGGCGCCTGCAACAGAAGATCGGACCCGTCCACAACGATGTGGTGGGGGGCATCGGAGTGGGGGGAGTCAAGGTGGCCTTGGACCTTTTGGGGTATCGCGGCGGTGATCCCCGCCCGCCAATCCTTCCGCCTACGGAGAAAACCCGGGAAAAAGTCCGGGAAGCCCTCATCAGGGGTGGACTGCTTGATGGTTGACCCCCCCTCACCTCCCGTCTAGCTTTCCCCAGAGGATAGAGGAGTCAAAGGCTCTCCCCCGCGGAGGGCTTTTCTTTTGGGTATCGGTCGGGTTCGAGTTCGCCTTCCCGACCCTCTAAAGGAGTTGTGATTCCCGTGTCCGATGGCGAGAGCAGAGGCCGGTGCACCGTGGTGGTCGGGGGGCAGTGGGGAGATGAGGGAAAAGGCAAGATCGTTGATGTTCTGGCTGAGCAGTCGGAGATCATCGCCCGATACCAGGGGGGAGCCAACGCCGGCCACACGGTTCATGTCGGGGAGGAGGAGTTCATCCTCCACCAGATCCCGTCGGGGATCCTTCATCCTGAAAAACGATGCCTGTTGGGGAATGGGGTCGTCCTCGATCCGATCCAATTCTTCAAAGAATACGACGAGGCCGAAGCCCGGGGGGTTTCCCTCCAGGGTCGGGTCGGCGTGAGCTTCCGG
This sequence comes from Gemmatimonadota bacterium, assembly GCA_039589815.1. Lineage (GTDB taxonomy): Bacteria > Gemmatimonadota > Gemmatimonadetes > Longimicrobiales > Gaopeijiaceae > JABDNZ01. The sequence goes on from JBDHGR010000148.1 coordinate 5,915, forward strand.
GCCCATCTACTTCTTCCCTACCACAGGCTTCTGGACCAGGCCCGGGAAGGGAAGACCGCAAAGAAGATCGGTACTACAGGAAGAGGAATTGGCCCCGCCTACGAAGAGAAGGTCAGCCGGCGGGGGGTTCGAGTGGTGGATCTTTCAGATGCAGAAGAGGCCCTGACCCGGCTCACCGAAGGTAGGGAACGGGCCCGGTCAACCATGGCCGAGCTGGGTTTTTCCGACCTGGGGGATGCAGAAGGTTGTGTCGAGGACGCCATGGCCATCCGGGAAAGGCTCCTGGGGCTGGCCACGGATGTCGGGTTCGAGATTCACGAAGCTCTGAAAGCCGGAAAGGAGATCCTCCTGGAGGGAGCCCAGGGTACCGCCCTGGATGTAGACCACGGCACCTACCCCTATGTCACTTCGTCCACGACCACGGCGGGCGGTGCGGCATCGGGGTCGGGCATCGGACCCACCGCGATCCACCGGATCCTCGGGGTGGTGAAGGCTTATACCACGCGGGTAGGGAACGGACCTCTTCCCACGGCCTTTCCGCCTGATATGGACGAGAAGGTCCGGACCCTGGGCGCGGAGTTCGGAGCCACCACCGGCCGTCCCAGACGGTGCGGTTGGTTCGACGGTGTGCTGGCTCGATACTCGGCCCGTGTCAACGGCCTTACCGGCCTGGCTCTGACCAAGTTGGACGTCCTCGATACCCTGCCGGAGATTTCCATAGCAAACGCGTATAGGATCCCCGAAGGCGAACTGACCGAATTTCCGGCCGACAACAGGTCCCTGGCCCACGCGGAGCCGGTCTATGAGACCCTCCCGGGCTGGCAGTGCTCAACGGAAGAGGTCAGGAAGCTCGAAGACCTTCCCCGGAACGCCCGGGCCTACCTGGAGCGGATCGAAGAGATCACCTCCACACCGATCGACATGATCGGGGTCGGTACCCGCCGGAGGCAGATCATTCACGTTGCCTAGGAGCTTCTTTGCCTTGACCTCACAGCTCTTCCGCCGCCCCCCACTCCGGGGGGCGGCTTTTTTGATGGAGCCGAACCTTTCCAGACGGATTTTGGCTTGAGAAGAGGCCCTGATCTGGCTAGCTTATCAAGCTTTGCCGGATACGGCGAAGCTTTCGCCGGATACGGCAAAGGATTCGCCGGGCTCGAAGAATCGGTGGGAAGGATCGAGGACCCCTGGAGTCATGTTCGACGACCTGAGCAAAAAGCTGGACGGCGTTCTGGCCAAATTCCGGCAACGTGGCCTCCTCACGGAGCCCATGGTCCGGGAGGGCCTTCGGGAGGTACGCCGAGTGCTCCTGGAAGCCGACGTAAACTACCAGGTGACCAGAGAATTCCTGAAGCGGGTCCAGGAGAAAGCTCTGGGGGACAGGGTCCTGAAGGCTGTTTCTCCCGGGCAGCAAATCGTGAAGATCGTCCATGAGGAACTCGTGACCCTTCTCGGTGGTGATGCGGTCACGGGAGTCCAATGGGCTGCTGTCCCGCCCACGGTCGTCATGGTCGTTGGACTTCAGGGTTCAGGGAAGACGACCTCGGTAGCGAAGCTGGCGAACCGCATGGCCCGGCAGGGAAGGAAGCCCCTGATGGCGGCCTGTGACCTTTATCGCCCTGCCGCTGTGGACCAGCTGGTGGACCTGGGTTCCCAGGTGGACCTTCCGGTACACAGGGGTGAAGAAGGCGATGACGTTCTGGCCGTAGCCAGGGGCGCCCTCAGCAGAGCCCGGACCGAGCGGAACCAGGTTTTGTTGCTTGACACGGCAGGTCGACTTCAGATCGACGAGCCCATGATGGACGAGCTCCGGTCTTTGAAAGCCGAGCTCGAGCCACAGGAGATACTCCTCGTGGCCGATGCCATGACAGGCCAGGAGGCGGTGAATATCGCCCAGGGGTTCGACGACGCTCTCGACCTGTCGGGCGTGATCCTTACGAAGATGGATGGGGACGCCCGGGGAGGGGCGGCACTCTCCATCCACGGAGTCACTGGGAAACCCATCAAGTTCGTGGGGGTTGGGGAGGGGATTGACTCCCTGGACTCGGCCGATCCAGAACGGTTGGCGGGGCGGATCCTCCAGATGGGGGATGTGGTCGGGTTGGTGGAGAGGGCCCAGGCGGCCATGGACCAGGAAGATCAGGACCGCCTGGAAGAGAAGGTCCTCGGCAAGGGTCGGTTTACACTCGAGGACTTTCTTACCACGCTGAGACAGGTCCAGCGTATGGGGCCTTTGGAACAGCTGGTCAAGCTCATACCCGGAATCGGGGCAAAGCTCCCTATTGGGGCGGTGGATCCCCAGAGGATAAAACATATTGAAGCCATTATCCTTTCCATGACTCCCCAGGAAAGGAAGAAGCCGGAGATCCTGAACGGATCCCGGAGGGCCCGCATCGCGCGGGGTAGTGGGAGGCCGGTGGCGGAAGTGAACCGCCTCCTGAAGCAGTTCAAAGAGATGCAGAATATCATGAAGCAGGTTCGGGGATTCATGCCCATGTAACCCGCCGCTTTCCTGGCTCATCGGGCGGTGAGCCGGAGCGATTCAACAGTGAAGAGGGACCATGCCCATCAAAATCCGACTCCGGCGAATGGGCCGGAAGAAGCAGCCTCACTACCGCATCGTGGTGGCCGACATCGACTCCCCACGGGACGGGCGTTTTGTCGAGACCCTGGGGTATTACAAGCCTCTGTCCCATCCTGCCCGCCTGGTCCTGGATCTGGAGCGGGTGGAGTACTGGGAAGGGAAGGGAGCCTTGCCTACCGACACCGTTGCCAACCTCGTGAAGAAGGCCCGAAAGGGTGGCGATAAGTCGTTGGCCCTTGGGGAGGTGGACAAGGAGGCCGAGAAGCAGGCCCACCAGGAGGCCCTGGCGGCCCGCCGGCGGGCTGAAGCCGAGGCTCTGGCCAAGGCCGCGGAAGAAGAGGCTGCCGCAGAGGTATCCGCGGAAGCTGTTCCCGAGGAGGCAGCTCCCGCGGAAGCAGTACCCGAGGCTGAGGCTGAGGAGGTAGTCGAGGAGGCAGCCCCCGAGGAAGCAGCTCCTGAAGCTGAGGCGGAGGCCGAATCGGCTTCCCGCCGAAGAGGCTGCGGAAGAACCGGCCGCCGAAGAGGCTGCGGAAGAACCGGCCGCCGAAGGCGGAGTCGAGGAGGAAGCGCCCGCGGAAGCAGCTTCCGCGGAAGCAGTACCCGAGGCTGAGGCGGAGGCCGAAGCTGAGGCCGAGGTTGAAGCCGAACTGCCGGCTGACGAAGAGAAGTCCGAATAAACTCCACTCTGGTGAGGAGGCCTGATGAGGCGCTCCGAACCCTCATACCTGGTCGTGGGCCATCTGAACAAGGCTCACGGCACGAAGGGTGAACTCTTTGTGTGGCCGCTGACGGATCACCCCGAGGGCTCCTTTGCCCCCGGGGTGATCCTGTACCTGGGGGATGACACGGGGAATGCCCCCGATCCCACTCTGCCCAGCGTCCGGATCGAAACGTCCCGACCCTTCCGGAGAGGGTATCTGATTCGACTCGAAGGAGTGGGAACCCGGGATGAGGCCGAGGCTCTGCGAGACAAGTACGTCCTTCGACCCCGTGAGGAGTTGGCGGAGGTGGAGGAGGGGGAGTTCCTTTACCACCAACTGCTGGGAATGAAGGTCGTGACGGTCCAAGGCGAAGAGGTCGGGGACATCGTCGAAGTTTATGAGCTGCGCCCGGCTGATCTCCTGGAAGTCGAAGGGCCCTCGAAGACCCACTTCATTCCCTTCTTGTCCTCCCTGGTGCGGAATGTCGATCCCGAGACTTCCACGATGGTCATCGACCCCCCGGAGGGGCTCCTGGACCTCTAGGCTATCCCATGATGAAGATCAATATCGTCACCATCTTCCCGGAGCTCTTCGGGGTTCCCCTTTCCACAAGTATTCCCGGGAGAGCGGAGGAGAAGGGATTGGTGGAGTACGGGGTAGTGAACCTTCGGGATTTCACCCATGACCGGCATCAGACGGTAGACGACTACCCCTACGGGGGAGGGGCCGGGATGGTGATGAAACCGGAGCCCTTTTTTGAGGCCGTGGAGAGTCTGGGGCGCTCGGGCCCAATCGTTCTCCTCTCCGCTCGAGGGCGCCGGTTCAGCCACCAGGATGCCGTACGCTTTTCGGTGGAGCCCGATCTCACCCTGCTCTGTGGGCACTACAAGGACGTGGACCAGAGGGTCGCCGACCACCTGGCCACGGAGGAGGTTTCCATTGGTGACTTCATCCTTTCGGGTGGAGAGCTTGGCGCCCTGGTCATCACCGACTCGGTGGTACGGCTCCTTCCGGGAGCCCTGGGAGACCACGAATCGGCTTCCTCGGATTCCTTCTACGACGGGGGTCGCCTCAGTGCTCCCTCCTACACCCGGCCTGCAGAATACAGAGGGTTTCCGGTGCCAGCGGTGCTCCAGAGCGGCGATCACGCCCGTATCGAGGAGTGGAGGAAGGGGGCGGCTGAGACCCTCAACCGGGAGCGCCGTGAGGACAGGCTCGATAAGGACTAAGGTCCCCCTTCACCGAAAGACCCCTTCGGTTTATCTTTTCAGTCTGTCTATTTTGTTCCGGTCTATCCGGGCCTTTTGAGGTGAATCATGTCTGATCTGTTGCGAGAGCTCGAGCAAGAGCAGCTTCGCCAGGACATCCCCGAGTTCTCTCCAGGGGATACGGTCCGGGTTCTTTACCGTGTCCGTGAGGGGGAGAAAGAGCGGATCCAGGCCTTCGAGGGGGTCTGCATCGGCCGGCGGGGTGGCGGCGTCGCGGAGACTTTCATGGTTCGGAAGATCTCTTCCGGTATCGGCGTCGAGCGGATCTTCCCGCTCCATGCCCCTACCGTGAAGGGCGTCGAGGTCATCCGTAGAGGTCGGGTACGCCGGGCAAAGCTCTATTATCTCCGGGGCCTCCGAGGGAAAGCAGCCCGGATCCCGGAGAAGCGCACCCACTAACCCTTCCCCGGCATCCCAGCCGGCCATGGCAGGAGCAGAACGGCTCCAGAATCCCCTCCGCTACGAGGAACGGTTCTGGAGCCGTGGGCTTTCCAGGGTTGCCGGCGTGGATGAGGCTGGGAGGGGTCCGCTGGCGGGGCCCGTGGTGGCTGCGGCCGTTCTGCTTCCCCCGGGGACCCTGATCTCCGGGGCCAGAGATTCCAAATCCCTATCACCGACCCGCCGGAATGAGTTGTTTCCGGAGATCCTGAATCGTGCCTCGGCCGTGGGCCTTGGCGCTGCTTCGGTACGGGAGATCGATCGTTTCAATATCCTCGTTTCCACCCGCCTCGCCATGGCGCGAGCTTTGGCCCAGCTGGCACTCGACCCGGATCACGTGATAGTGGATGGCCTTCCCATTTCCGGGCTTGGATGGGAGCATGAGGCCATCGTCGGTGGGGATGGGCTGGTTCACTCCATTGCCTGTGCTTCCATTCTGGCCAAGGTGACCCGGGACCGGCTGATGATGCGCCTGGCCCGACGGTATCCGGGATATGGGTGGGAGACCAACAAAGGGTACGGGACCCTGGAACACCGATCGGCCCTAGAGCGCTTGGGCCCCACGCCTCACCACCGCCTCAGTTTCGGAGGGGTCCAGACCGAGCTGAATCTTTGACGGGTACTTCACTCCCGTCCCGCATCTCGCGTCCCGACGCCAGAGACCTTATCCTCTCCAGGTTTCTTGGCGAATTCGATCTAGTCCTCCTTCTCATGGAGTTGTCCCCATGAAGCTTTTCAGAAGATCCTGCGGCCTGGCAGCACTGGTGGCGATCCTGTCCCTCGGGCTTCGACCGCCGACCCCGGCCCAGGCCCAGACCCTCAGCGAAGACCAACTCTCCGCTTTCAACTACAGGAGCATTGGCCCCACCCGGCAGAGTGGCCGGTTCGTGGACTTCGCGGTTCCTCTCCAGAGGCCCGGCACGTTCTACGCCGCCACGGGTTCCGGACACCTTTGGAAGACCGAAAACCACGGCCTCACCTACGAGGTCCTTTTCGATACCGAAGCGGTTTATTCCATCGGTGACATCACGGTGGCTCCTTCGGATCCCGACATCCTCTACCTGGGCTCGGGGGAAGCCAACAACTCGAGGAGCACCTACTGGGGTGACGGTGTTTACAAGTCCACCGACGCCGGTGAGAGCTGGACCAACGTCGGTCTACCCGAATCACATCACATCGGGCGAATCGTTGTCCACCCCTCCAACCCGGACCTCGTCTATGTGGCGGCTCTGGGGCATCTCTACTCCGAGAATCCAGAAAGGGGCCTCTATAAGTCCACGAACGGTGGCCGCAGCTGGGACCAGGTGCTGGCTCCCGAGGTTCGAGGGAAGACCATCGGTGTGGTGGACGTAGCCATGGATCCCACCAATCCTGACGTGCTCTATGCTGCCACTTTCGACAAGGTCAGGGTCCCCTGGTCCTACGACCTGGGGGGTCCGGGAAGCCGGGTCTACAAGACCACGGACGGCGGTGACAACTGGGAGATGCTCACGAACGGGCTTCCCCAGGGGATGTTGGGGCGGATCGGTGTGGACATCTACCTCCGTGACCCGAACATCGTCTACCTGACAGTGGAGAACGCCAACAAAGAAGGGGTGTCCGACGAGGATCGGTATCAAGAGCTCATGACCCACCAGTCCAGCCGGGGCATGGTGGGCGGCGAGATCTATCGGTCGGATGATGCTGGAGCGACGTGGCGGAAAGCCAACCCCGACGACCAACCCATCGGTGGCGGACCTGCCTACTACTACGGACAGATCATCGTCGATCCGAACGATCCCGATGTGGTCCACGTCCTGTCGGCGGGTTCCTACGGGACTCGGGACGGAGGGGAAACCTGGCAGAATCGTCCCCTGGGCTTCGGTGGCGACGACCATGCCCTCTGGATCGATCCCGACAACTCGGACCATATGCTGCTCGGTTACGACCACGGACTGGGCGTAACCTGGGACGGTGGGGAGAACTGGTACCATCCCGACAATCAGTCCCTGGCCCAGTTCTATGCCGTGGGCTACGACATGTCCTACCCCTACCGGGTCGCCGGCGGGCTTCAGGACAACGGCTCGAAGATGGGACCCAGCACCAGCGTCACGGGCAGAGGAATCCGGTACGAAGACTGGATCGGAGTGGGCGGCGGAGACGGGATGTACAACGAGTTCGAGACCTGCAACAACCGCTACCTCTTCAACGAATCCCAGTTCGGTCCTCTCTCCCGTCTCGATACCTGGACCGGGGAGCGGAAAGGCATCCGTTACCAGGACTCCGAGCTCCGGTTCAACTGGAACGCGCCCATCCTGGTGTCGCCCCACGACTGCAACGTGGTGTTCCACGCGGCCAACAAGGTCCTTCGCTCGCCCAACATGGGAGAGAGCTGGGAGGTCATCAGCGACGACCTCACCAAGGCAGACCCCGTTACCCTGGCCACGGGGAAGGGTGGGGACGGGAACATCCAGTATGGCACCATCACGACCATTTCCGAGTCCACGCTCCAGGCGGGCATCATCTGGGTGGGAACGGATGATGGTAACGTCCAGGTGACCCGTGACGGAGGACAGAACTGGACCCTGGTGAACGAAAACGTTCCGAACAACCCGGAGTATTGGGTGAGCCGCGTGGAGGCTTCCCACCACGACCTGGGCACCGCCTACATCTCCTACACCGGCATGCGGAGGGACGACTTCGGGACCTACGTCTATAAAACCACGGATTTCGGCGAAACCTGGACCGACCTATCGGCCAATCTCCCCGAGGAACCCGTCAATGTGATCCGGGAACATCACCAGAACCCGAATCTCCTCTTCCTGGGGACGGACTTCGCGGTCTATGTGTCGGTTGATGCCGGGCAGAGCTGGACGAAGATGAAGAACAACATGCCCACCAATCCCGTCTACGACCTGAAGATCCACCCCCGGGAAAACGACCTGATCGTGGCTACACACGGTCGCGGGATCTACATCGCCGACATCAGCCCCCTGGCCGAGGTGAACCTGGAGACGCTGGGGCACGACGTCTATTTCTTCCAGCCCGAGTCGAAGGTACGGTGGATCCCAGGTGTCTCCCATGAAGCCGCGTCGGACAACTTCAGTGGTGAGGGCGAGCCGGCTGAGATCCCGTTCTACTACTGGCTGCAGAGTGATGCGGGCGCAGGTGTGACGTTCAACGTTTACCAGGGGAACGTGCTGATTTCCACGGTGGAGGGTCCGGGCGGAGCGGGGCTTCATAAGGTTGCCTGGGGCATGAACAAGACGCCGCAGGGTCAGCCCCAGCAGGCACCCCAGGGGCCAGGCCGGTTCCAGGGTCGCTCGAGAGGACAGCCGGCCCCGGTTGGGGCATACACCGTCGTGATGTCCGTGGGGGGTCAGGAGATGAGCCGGAGAGTCTCCATCTTGAGAGACGAATGGTGGATGAACCGGAGGTAGCCTCAGGTAGGATCATTGGGACCCCCTGAGCAGTCGGGCGCCCTGGGCCGCGATATGCGGCCCGGGGTGGCCTTCAGCGGCCCGGGGGTGGCCTCCAACGACCCGGGGGTGGCCATCAGCGGCCCGGGATGTCTCTCTTCCAGAGCCCAGATCAGCTTGAAACGCGGGTTTTCCTTGTGGGTTCCCGGGCCTCCTGAGTATTAATTGGGCTGGCCGTCGACGGCCGACCCGTTCCATGCCCACCGCAGGTGTGGACGGATCCTCATCAATGCAATCCGGATCCAATTGCCTGAGAGGGAGATCTCTTGACAGCGGAACGGACCGGGAACCTCGGCGAGCAGGGATTTTTGGGGAGACCCAAAGCCTCCTTCCGGGACTTCCTTGCGTGGCTGAGTGAGCGTCTGGAGGAAGGCGACCGGGAGGGGTTGGCGGGGATTTTCCCCGTCGAGCTTACCTCCTGGGGGGAAGAGGCGAGTATCTCTGAGGAAGATCTCACGAGGTACCTGAGCGAGTTTTGCGGAGTTCCCTATCTGGAACAGGTTGAAGAAGAGGACGTAGAACGCAGGATCTTTCCGCTGCCTTTCTGCCGGGCAAAGACCGTAGTTCCGGTGAGGAGCAGCGGATCCCGACAAACGGTGGTCCTCAGCAACCCGTTCGACTGGGAGCTCCTTGAGGACCTGGAACGCACCCTTCCCCGTGGAAAACGTCTGGCGATCCTCCTGGCATCACCGGGAACCTTGAAGAGGGTGCTGAAACTGGGGGAAACCGAGGTCTCTCCATCCGATGCTCCCGCCTCCCCGGGTGTGGAAGAACCGGCGGAATCCCCTCAGCTCCGGAGGAAGGAAGATCGTGCATACAACCCCGAGAGAGATCCTGGTAAAGACAATCCTGTTGCCCAACTCGCCAACTCCCTTCTCCTACGGGTGGTAACCGAAAAAGCCAGTGATCTTCTGGTGGAGGCTAGAGGACCGGGAGCAGTGGTGAAGGCCACCATCCGAGGAAGAGCTCATGACCTCCAGGACCTTTCCCTGGAGACCGGGAAGATGCTGGTCGCCCGTTTCAAGGCGCTTGGAGGCTTGGACGTGGCCAAGAGGAGGACCCCCCAGACCGGTAACCTGGAGATCTTGCGTCAGGAGGAGCTCATCAAGCTCCGGTTGTCTACCTCTCCCACCACGGCCTTCGAGAATCTCAAGATTCGGGTGTTGAATCCTGCTACTGAAGCAGTATCCCTGAACGCCCTCGGCCTCTCTTCCGACCAAGCTTCTGCCCTCCGGGGACTTGCCCGGAGGGATGAAGGTCTGGTTCTCTTCGTGGGCCCCCTCGGATCAGGAAAGACCGCAACCATATACTCGCTCCTCACGGCGGTTGCTGACGAGGGAAGGAAGGTGGTGACGGTCGAAGACCCCATCGAGCACAGGATTCCGTTCGCCACGCAGCAGGAGGTTCGAGACGAACCGGACGCCGGCTTCCGGTCCTTGCTCCATCGAGCGATCAAAGCAGAGCCGGATGTGCTTTTCCTCGGTGAGATCCGAGGATTGGTTTCGGCGAGGGGTTGTGTTGAATTCGCCAACGCCGGCCACCTCGCACTGTCCTCCATGAACTCATCCAACGCGGCGACGGCCGTCTTCCGCCTCGAACGCTTGGGAGTAGCCCGGTCGGATCTAGCAGATGCCCTCATCGGAGTCGTGGCACAGCGGGTCCTAAAGCGCCTTTGCCCCGACTGTAAAGAGGTCCGTCCCATCTCTAATGAGGAGGTGGAGCTCCTGAGGCCGTTCACCGGCGATTTCCCCGAGTCCGTTGCTCACCCCCGCGGATGCCCGAGTTGCAGGGGGACGGGCTATTGGGGGCATGAAGGTGTTTTCGAGGTGGTTCCGGTGGGTCCGCGAATGTCGGAGTTGATTCGAAATGGCCATCCAATCGCCGAGCTCCGTGAGTACGCCGAAGCCAGGGGTGACCTTCTCATCGGTTATCAGGGCATCCGGAAGGTCCGCGGGTTGACCTTTCCTGTTCAGGATGTCTATCGAGAGGTGCTCCTGGAGGAGAGCATCTTCTTTTCGGGGGGGGCGACGCCGGAACGCCAACCCGACGTGACCTTTGAGACCGCCCTCGAGACCGACGTCGACG
>JBDHGR010000149.1:0-8955 GCA_039589815.1 Gemmatimonadota bacterium
GCTGGCTACTCCAGCCGTGCACTCCTCGAAGGTTTCAGGGATTTGGCTGGCGGCTTCAGTCAGAATCGTCAGGGGGAGGAAAAGAGAGATGAGGACCGTGGCAAAAACGGGCATGGTCTGCTCCCGAGCCTTCTTGGAGAAGGGAAACCCAGCTACGAAAAAGAACGCGCAGGGGTCAACCTGCCCGTTCTTTACGGATTCCGTCAAGAATTTCCTGGAGCGCCTGGTGGCGGCCCCTAGTTCCGTGCCGACGGAACGATGTAGTTCAAGACGATTCCCCAAGCATTATCTGCCGCCAGGTCGGACCCCTCTTCGTCGTCGGTGTAGGTGCTGTTGACGGCGACAACGAGGTCGAGGTCGGGAACCGCCACCAGGATCTGACCTCCGTATCCGCTGGCGTAGGTGCAGGGGTAGCCACTGCAGGTGCTGGATTTCCAGAGGTATCCGAAACCCCACTCCGGATAGTCGGGGTAGGGGTGTAGGTGGGGGCGGGTCGACTCCTGAATCCAGCTTGGCGACACCACCTCCGTTCCGTCCCAAACTCCCTGGTTCAGAACCAATCTGGCGATCTTCGCCATGTCACGGGTCCTGATGCGGAGGCCGAAGCCGCCGTAGTTGAAGCCGTTGGCGTCAACCATCCAATCCGTCCACGGGACCCCCAGGGGATCCATGATCGCCTCCTGGGCCAGATCCGCCAGGCTCTTCCCGGTGACCTGGGTGAGAACCGCGGAGAGAAGGTGGGCGGCTGCGCTGTCCAGGTAATACTTTTCGCCCGGATTTGACCGGAGGGGACGGTCCAAGACCCAGGCCACCTGGTCGTCATGGGCCAACCACTCGAAATACTCATCCACGGTTCCATAGGGTCTCGAGATACCGCTCGTCATGGTGAGGAGCTGCCGAACGGTGATCCCGGCCTTCTTGTCGTCCAGGTATTGGCCCCATGGGCTCAGGAGCTCACCCAGAGTCTGGTCGAGGCTCTGGAGGTACCCTGTTTCGAGGGCTTCCCCAACCAGAAGTGAGGTGACGGTGGCCGTCACAGTCCAGGTTTCGAAGAGGCCCCAGGGGGGGGCACCTGGGGCGTACGTTTCGGCCGCTACGGTTCCGTAGCGGTCGACCACCACGCCTTGAACGGTTCCGGACGCACGGGCGATGTCGAGGCCGTAGTTCAACATTCCGACGTCGAAACCCATCTCCAGTGCCAGGGAGTTGTACTCCTCGAACACCGTCGGATCGGAGTCCTTGCATGCCGAAAAGGAGAGGAGCAAGCTCAAGACGAGAGTCGCGAGAGAGGTCCTGCGGTTCGGGTCCCTTCCCCCTCCGTCGATCTGGGAAAGCATCATGTGTCTCCCCTGCCGAGGCTGTGCTCGGTCAGAATTCCCAACTGAGTCCAAGTGTGATCAGGCGTGGAATCTGCGTCTCGATATCTGAACCGTAGCCATAGGCCCGGCGATACGGATCGAACCAGAACAGGTCGTAATCCAACGATTGGGGGTTTTCCCGGCCGAGGGCGTTGAAGAGGTCCAGGGTCAGGTAGAGATCCCCCTTACTGAGGTCGAATCTCCGGGAGGCCCGCAAATCGAGGCGTTGATAGGTAGGAAGCCTCAACCCATAGAGTTCCCCGAAGAAGTTCCCGATGGCCGGGTCTCCGGTGGCCAGTGTCGTGATCTCGTAGACCTGCTCCGAAGCCGGCCATCCCGTTCGTGCCTGCCAAGCCGTGGAGAAGGTCCATGCCGAGGTGGGCCTCACAGTGAATTGGAGCTGTGTTGCATGGCGCTGGTCATGAGGTCGGGGCAGCCATTTGTCCCCGACATGGTCTTCCGATTTGGAATAGGAATAGGCTGCAGACCACGCGCTCCTTGAGCCCAGCGAACCCTTTGCCAAGAGCTCGACTCCCTGGGATCGGCTTCGGTCCGGGAAGATCCCCACCCTGTCTCCGGGCCCCTCTTCCCAAACCGCCTCCACCCTGTCCACCAGGTTCCTGTATTCGGGGAAGGGGTCCGAGGTTCGGCGTTGAAAGGCCTCGACACGAAGGCTCGTCCGGCCCCCCAGTATGTGTTCGAGCCCTAGAATCCGATGCTCGGCATCCTGGGCTGAGTAGAATAGTGTGTCTCCATCTGCAATCTGAAGTTCATGGAGGTTCTGGGATTGGGCGTAGTGACCCCAAGCTCCCCGGAGGATGGTGCTCGGGGAGAGTTGATAGGCTGCGCTCACCCGAGGACTGAGACGGCCCCCACCTGTGTAGTCGGTGTAGTGATACCTGAGGCCGACTTCCGCAGTCAGCGGGTCAGAAAGGCGGATGCGGTTCGCGAGGTAGGCGCCGGCGTGTAGCCCGGCGGGATCAGTTGCCAGATCCAATCGTTCTTCGGTGGGGTAGAACCCCGGGCCAGCAGGATCGGTGTAATTCGGGACATACGCAGTTCGCCAGAGGTCGTAGGTGTAGTCCGCCCACCCCTGTTTGAGATCCAGACCTGCTTTGAAGAGTACCCGGGGCGAAAACTCATAGGCCCAGTCGGATTTCAGGCCCAGGTACCAGGTTTCCTGTTTGTCCCTGACATCCAGGGTTTTGACGATGCCTTCACCGTCGAAGTCCTGGCCGTGCCGGTCTTTGTTGATCCGACTCCCGGAAAGGATAGTCCGGCTGGAGAGGGCATCGGAAAGCTCTGCGTCCCATGTGACCCAGAGGTAGCTGCTCCCATAGAGGTCTTCATGTTTCGATTTGTCGTCGTCGTCGGCTCCCCGAAGGTCGTCGCCGGCATGGAGGAGTTGAGCAGACACGCGGTGGCCGGGGGTCAGCTCATAGTTGAGCTTCCCGAAAACGTCGTAGTATGCAGGGTGAAAATCTCCATCCACGCTAGCGATCTTGAAGACGATGTCCATGAAGCCCCGCCGGGCCGAAAGGAGCCAACCGCCCCTGCCGTCATCGAATCCGCCCTCGCTCTTGCCGGACAAGTTCATGAAGCTGAGCCCAAGGGAGGTCCGGGTCCGGTCGGTCCGGGGCTCGGCGGATTTCAAGGAGAACACGCCTGCCGAACGATCTCCGTACTCGGCCGGGAACCCTCCGGTGATCAGGTCCACGTCTCCCACAGTCTCAGAGGCCAGGATGCTCAGGACCGCGTCCCACTGTTTCAGGTGGAAAGGCTCAAAAAGCTCAAGGCCGTCCATGAGGGTGACGACCTCATCCCCACGGCTCCCACGGACGTAGAGGCGTGCGGTGAAGTCGTTGGTGCTGATCCCGGGCAAACGGTCCACCACCCGAAAGAGGTCGTCCCCCAACTGTGGGACGGCACTCATGTCTTCCCTGGTAATGGTCTGGGCCGGAACGAGGGGATCTTTCAGGATCCCGTAGGTGCTGGGCGCCACCACCATTTCAGCTAGGGGGATGACCAGAGAGTTGAGGGCTACCCCCAGGACCGTGGTCTCATCCCTCTGGATCAGCACTCCGTTGAGTGTGGTTCCCTCCCACCCCATACCGGTAACGGATAGGTCGTATTCCCCAGGCGGGATCCCCACGAGGATGAAGCGTCCACGCTCGTCGGACAGGACTCCCCTCCCATCGTCCAACCGGACCATGGCGTTCTTTACCGGTTCGCCGGACCCGGCCGCCAGGACCGTACCGGAGAGCGTGCCGGTTTCCCGCGGAGTTTCCCGGATAGGCGGCGGAGGCACGATCCGAATCAGGGTCCGTGTGGCCTCGAAGGTCAGATCGGTGTCTCGCAGGATTCGCTGGAGCGCCTCGCCGATCGTGGATTCCCCGCACCGGCAGGAAACCCGAACCTCCTCCGGAAGGAGGTCTGGGCTGAAAGCGATGGATACGCCGGAGGTCTGATGGAGGGCCCGGAGCGCGTCCGCAAGGAGTGTGTCATGGACGATCAGGCGGGCAGGCCTACCAAGGAGGCTGTTGGGGTCCTGAACCTGACTGGACGCCTGGATCGGGAAGGCCAAAAAAAGGATCGGAATCAAAAGTCCAATCCGTTGCTCTCTCATCTTTCCTCTCCGGTGGCAGGTTCGACAACGGCCGAGTCAGCCGAGATTTGGCATTGAGACCTCGTAACGGAGCAAAGGGTTTCCATCACTTCCTGGAAGGACTCACCCGCTTCAAAAGAAGCGGAAACCCGGCGGCCTCCATCGGTGGCGGAGACGACCCTGATGGGGGTCCGGAAGTGACGCTCCACCTCCCGTGCGACATCCGAAAGGGGGGTGTTGTGGAAGACCAGTAGACCACCGGGCCAATCCAGAAGTGAGAGAACGTCCTCCACGGCCGTGACGGTGGGGGCCATTCCGGCCTCAGCGGATCCGACGCTTCCTCCCGGCACATCCACTCGACCCTCAGCGGTGGCCAGGGCCACCCGTCCTTCCACCACCACCGTCCGGATACCGCCAGCCTCCTCGGCCACCTCGAACCGGGTCCCCAGAACCTGGATCTGGCCGCTCTCGAGCAGGACCGAAAAGGGCCTGTTTCTTTCCGGGGCCACCGCAAAAAAGGCTCTTCCGACCAGGGTGACCAGGCGTTCTCCCTCGCTGAGGCGAGCCTCCAATCGGCTTCCGGGAGAGAGCCTCACAAAGCTGCCGTCATCGAGACGCAGCGTTTGTGACGACATGGCGATGGACAAGGTGGGCGGGCTGGTCGAGGTGCCGTCCGGCCCAAAGTCCAGGGAGTGGAAACCCAGGACCAGAGCGGCTGCGCTGGCTGCGAGCGCGGCACCCCAGGGTGCGAGGGTCCGTACCGAGATCTTCGCGGGGAACCGCTCTGAGATTCGGCGATGGGCCTGTGGGTCTTTTTCGCGGCGAGCCTCGGCGGTTGAAGTGATGGATTCCGCCAACCGTTCGACCTCTCCAGAAGTCATCTCTGCGGAATCCTCGGGCGTCGTCAGCACCCAGAGGCGGGCCAGATATCTGATCCTTGCTTCGTTCTCGGGGCTCTCGGCCCTCCATCGCTTCAGACGCTCCTCCTCGAAACGGGTTGCTGTCCCGTTCAGGACCCTGAGGATGAGCTCGTCCATCTCCACTCCCTTCTTCTTCGACCAGGGAATCCAAAACGTTCCTATCTGAACAACGGATGGGAGGCGGGGGGACTACCAAGAGTGTTTTTTTGGGGTCAGTCGGACCCTGATGCCTGCTCTTCGGGAGAGCGGCTACCGTCTTTGGATAGGGACCCGGCCCCCTCGTCGAGAAGTGGCTTGAGGGAGGTGCGGAGATCGGCCAGTGCGAGACTCATGAGGTTTGCGACGGTCTGAGGAGTGATTCCCAACGTTTCCGCGACCTCCCGGTAGGAAAGGCCTCCCTCCCTGACGAGGCGAAACACTTCCTGGCGCCGGGAAGGCAGGTTGCGGACCGCCTCTTCTGCCAAGGACCGGAGCTCCTTCTCCCGGGTGATGTCGAGAGGACTGGGTGACGGGGATGGGAGGGTCTGGAGACGACTCTCCGCCAGGGGGGATTCCCTGCGCCTGCGGCGGAGGAGATCGATGGCTGCATTTCGAGTGAGGGTAAAAAGAAGGGCTTGGACCGAACCGTCTTCCCTCCACCGGTCACGTTTTTCCCAGAGCCGAATGAAAGCCTCCTGGGCCGCCTCCTCGGCATCAGAAGGTCCCCCGAGGATCCCTTGGGCATACCGGCGGAGGGGGACAAAAAACCGGCTCAGGAGAATTCGGAGAACGGCCGGGTCTCCCTCCAACAACCCGGACATCAGGTCTTTGTCGGGATGCAGAGGCCCTTCGACCGGCCTGTTCTCGGATCCGTCCACAGTGACTCACATCCATCAGGGGACGAGCTGTGGGGGGAGCCCGACCTGAACGTCCGGGCTCCGCTCCTGGGTTGTTACCCACACCTACGAGGAAACACCCTGGGCCTTTCAGGCGGTGGGATCAGACGAACGAGAGGCCTCGGAGGCTCAAAGCCGGGGGATCCACCGCCCGAAGCCCTTCAGAAGGAAGACGAGACCGGCCGCAAGAACCCCCGCAAGGAGGATGGGGGCCAGGTCTACCCACTCCATCTCATCGGCGGTGGCTTCGCTGCCGTCGCCGGCCGCTTGTTCCTTCTCCGGGTCATGCACATAACAGTATTGGGAGTCGGCTCGAGCGTCCCGTTTGCAGCGATCACCGTCCCGGGTAGTCCCCTCACAGCGTGCCATGGTCATTCACCTCCGTCAGAAGTTCTACCTCTTACTACGTTTGAGGACCTGTGAGGGTTCATGGGGTGTCCCATGGCGTCCCGGAAACCCTTCCCTCCGGTGCAACCACCCGGCGGGACCGGGGGAATGGAGGGGCTCCTCTCTGCCGGTCACGGGTAGTCAACGGCACCTCCTGACTGGAAGGGATGATGATGAAGGACAAGGTTTGCGTGGTGACGGGTGCCAACTCCGGCGTGGGATTCCAGGCTTCCCTCCTCCTGGCCCAGCTGGGTGGGACAGTGGTTCTCGTCTGCCGGGATCGGTCGAGGGGGGAGACCGCCTTGAACCAGATCACGACCCGGGTCCCTTCGGCGGATGTCCGCCTTGAAGTGAAGGACCTCGCAGATCTTGGGCAGGTTCGGGAGTTGGGGAGCATTCTCTCGACGGACAATCAGACCATCGATCTCCTGGTCAACAACGCCGGAGTGTACCGGGCGAGCTTGGAGAGGACGGCCGATGGCTTCGAGCAGACCATGGCAGTGAACCACCTCTCCCACTTTCTGCTCACCCACTTGCTTCTGTGCCAGCTCTTGGCGGGGAGCGGGCGGGTCATCAATGTGAGCTCTGAAGCACACCGTCGGGGGCGCCTCGACTCCGGATCACTCGAAGACACTCTCCGAGGTCGGTCACGTTATAGCGGGATGGGAGCCTACTCCTATTCCAAGCTGGCCAATATCCTATTCACCTCCGAACTCGCTAGACGATACCGCCCGGACGAGCTAACTGCCTGTGCCGTGCACCCCGGAGTCCTCGCCACCCGAATCTGGAACCAGAACATGAATCCCCTGAGTCTTTTCATGGTCCTTCTCAAACCCATCATGGGAAGGCCGTCGGTGGGTGGAGAGGCCGTGGCATTCCTTGCCCAGAAACCTGCTGAGGCCGTCCATGGCCGGTACTTCAACAAGAAGTGGGAGACAAACCCCTCAACCCGCGCCCAGGACCAGGGCCTCGCCAGGGACCTGTGGGACGTCAGCTTGGCCCTGACGGGCTTGGAATCCGACGCGCCGGCTGCTGGCTGAGGTTGGAGAGGGGGGACCGCCCAAAAACGCTATCCGGGAAACCTCATCATCCCGCCTTCCGTAGGGCACACCAGCCAATACTCTCAAACGTCGAGGTTCCCAATGGTCACAATTCTGAAGCGTTTCGCGAAAATGATCCTCAGCTGGATTCAGAACCGGCTGTAGGAGCCCTTTCCGGGAATGGAGGCGGCAGCGGAGGGCCAATGCTTGGCAGCGGGGCCCTCTCTATTGGGACCTGAATGCGTCCACCGGATCCACCCGGATCGCCCGCCAGGCAGGGACGAGACAGGCCAATAACGCAACGGCCCCGAAGAAAACGCTCACCCCCAGAAAGGTCATCGGGTCCCTGGCCGTGGTCTGGAACAGGAGGTCTTCCAACCATCCTGTGGCCCAGATTGCTCCGACGATCCCGATCACCAGTCCAGTCGCCACCAATACCATTCCCCTCCTCAGCACGAGTTGAAGCACCCTTCCCCCGCTTGCCCCAAGAGCCACGCGGATCCCGATCTCGTGGATGCGACGGGTAACATAGTAGGCCAACACCCCGTAGATCCCGAGCGCTGCCAAGAATAGGGCAACCAGAGCGAACATGCCCAGGACTGTGGCGATGGCTTTGGAATCCGAGACATCGCTGGCCAGGACGTCCTCAAAGGTCTCGGGGCTGGCAAGAGGAATCTCACGATCCTGAGCCCATAGCTGTTCCTGGATCGGCCGAAGAAGGGCGTTTGGGTCGGTCCTGGTGCGAACGGCCATTTCCATGGTGGAGCTGGTTCTCTGAAAATAGGAGAAGAACATGCTGAGGCGGGTTCGCGAGCTCAAGGACGTAAGTTTGTGGTCGGCCACGACGCCCACCACCTCGAAGAGGACGGGGTCATCACCCCCCAGGTCCACGGCCACCTGCCTCCCAAGCGGGTTTTCGGCGGGAAAAATGCTGTCGGCGGCCACTTCATTCAGGATGATGACCGGCGTCGCTCCTCCGGCGTCCGTCTCCTGGAAGTCCCTGCCGGCCAGGAGGGGGATATCCAAAGTCTGGAAATACCCCGGCCAGATATTCCGTTGAAAGGCGAAGTTGGCATCGGTGTTGGTGGCCGGGGGCCTTTCCGGGGACCAGAGGGCGACGTTGTTCCCTGGATTTCGAATGGGGAGGCGGTCTGAAAAAGCGACAGATTCTACGCCGGGAAGTGCCTCAACCCTTTCCTTTAATCCCTCATAGAATTGGATCCGAGACTCTGCATCCCCGTATCTGGAGGCTGGGAGTGCGATTTCGGCAGCCAGGACGTTTTCAGTCAGGAACCCTGGATCGACCCCCCTGAGCTGGGCGAAGCTCTTCAAGAGCAGCCCCGATCCAATGAGGAGGACCAGGGAGACGGCGACCTGAAGGACCACCAACCCGCTCCGGAGCTTGGAGCCCCCGGCGGCGCCGGAACCTCTGGATCCCTCTTTCAGGTCCTCGGCGGGCCTGGTGCGAGACCCGAGAAACGACGGTGCAAGACCAAAAAGCATGGCCGTACCCAGGGATAGGACCAGCGCGAAACCCAGCATCTGACCTGATACACCGACTTCCCTCAACCCAAGCCTTTCCATGGACGCGAAGCCCAGGATCAGGTCCTGGAGCCACGTTGCCAGGAGTACGCCCAGAGCACCGGCGACCAGGGCCAAGACAGCGCTTTCCGTCAGGAGTTGCCTAACCAACCGTCCTTGTCTTGCGCCCATGGCTGTTCGAACGGCCAGCTCCGTCGTCCGGGTGGAGCTTCGGGCCATGAGGAGGCT
>JBDHGR010000150.1:0-8927 GCA_039589815.1 Gemmatimonadota bacterium
AGGTGGGTTCGGAACTAGCCTATCTCGAGGCCAAGTATGCCGCGGAACAGGCTTCGGCCAACCTGAACCTCCTGGAGGTGCGGTTGGCTCGGACGGTGATCCGGGCGCCAATCAGTGGGATCCTGGATAGCCGGCAGATCGAGGTGGGGACCATGGTGGGAGTTGGAACGCCGGTGGCCAGAATCGTCGACACCAATCCCGTGAAGGTCACCGGTGGTGTGCCGGAGCGGTACGCCACCGACGTGAGATCCGGCACAGGAGCCTCCGTGACCTTCGACGTGCTTCCGGAGGAGTCTTTCGAAGGAAAAATCTCCTACGTCGGAGCAGTGGTGGATCCCAAGAACCGAACCTTCCCGGTGGAGCTCAGGCTCCCCAACCCGGGCGGCATGATCAAGCCCGAGATGGTGGCCAATGTGAACATGGTCCGGCGGATGTTGGAGGACGCCATGGTCGTTCCCCAGGAGGCGCTGGTACGGGTTGAGGAAGGGTACGTGGTCTTCGTGGTGGAAAGTGAGGGAGGCGCGGATCTGGTCCGGTCAAAACAGGTGGAGCTGGGTCCGGCCCAGGAGAACGAGGTGGTGATCGTTTCTGGGATCAATCCCGGTGACCGGCTCATCGTGGTGGGTCAGCAGTCGGTGGCCGCAGGCGACCGTGTCACCGTAGTGGGGGAGAGGTAGGGCCTACCATGATCAGAAAACCTGAGAACGGCAGCGGTAGAGCCGTCCCGAAAACGGAAGAGGAGCTGAAGGAGTTCAAGGAATTCCGGTTGACCTCCTTTGCCATCGATCATAGCACCAGCGTGATCCTTCTCTTCATCATCGTGGCCATCGCAGGGATCGTCACCTACGGGCGGATTCCGAAAGAATCCTTCCCGGAGCTGGAGATCCCCATGATCGCCGTGAGCACCATCTATCCCGGCGTGTCTCCCTCGGACATGGAAACGCTGGTGACACGGCCCATCGAAGATGAGTTGAACACCATCGGCGACATCAAAGAGCTGACCTCCACCTCTGTCGAGGGCTATTCAAGCGTGGTGGCGGAGTTCGAGACAAACGTGGATCTGGATGAAGCTCTTCAGAAGGTCAGGGAGAAGGTGGACCTGGCCAAGCCGGAGCTTCCGGAGGACGCCGAAGATCCCTCCATAACGGAGTTCAACTTTTCGGAAGTCCCCATCATGCAGGTGAACCTGTCGGGAGAGTTCGGCCTGGTTCGCCTGAAGGAGATCGGGGAGGATCTCCAAGATCGCTTCGAGCAAATCCCCTCTGTCCTACGGGCCGATTTAAGAGGCGGCCTGGAGCGGGAGGTAAAGGTCGATGTCGACCTGGCCAAGCTCAAATTCTATGATCTGGCCATCGCCGACGTCATCGAGGCGGTCCAGTCCGAGAACGTAAACATCCCCGGTGGGACCATCGATGTAGGGAATTTCAAGTACCTGGTTCGTATCGACGGGGAGTTCGAGGATCCCACGCTCATCCAGGACCTCGTGATCACCGCGGAGGACGGAAGGCCCGTCTACGTAAGGGACGTGGCCACCGTGGAGTTCGGTTTCGCCGAGCGGGAGACCTTTGCCCGCCTGGACGGGAATCCGGTGGTGACGCTGGACATCGTAAAGCGCACAGGGGAGAACATCATCGAAACGGCGGAGGCTGTGAAAGCCGCCATCGCCGAGATGGAGCCCCTCTTTCCTCCCACGACCGTGGCGATGATCACCGGGGATCAATCCAAAGACATCCGCATGATGGTGAGCAGCCTGGAAAACAACGTCATCTCCGGCCTCCTCCTCATCATCGGCGTGCTCTTCTTCTTCCTGGGCGTGCGGGTTTCGATGTTTGTGGCCCTCTCCATACCCACCTCCATGTTCCTCTCCTTCCTGGTGCTGGGTGTGATGGACGTGAGCATGAACATGATCGTGCTCTTCTCCCTCATCCTTGCCCTCGGGATGTTGGTGGATAACGCCATCGTCATCGTGGAGAACATCTACCGTTACCTCGAGGAGGGGTGGGACCGGGTGACGGCGGCAAAGAAGGCCACCGGAGAAGTGGCCATGCCCGTCATCGCCGCCACCATGACGACGCTGGCGGCCTTCGCCCCCCTCCTCTTCTGGCCGGGCATGATCGGGGACTTCATGGGGTACCTGCCTCTGACCCTCATCATCACGCTCTCCAGTTCCCTGTTCGTCGCCGTGATCATCATCCCGACGCTTTGCTCGATGTTCATGCGCCTGGAGGACGCACCCAGGAAACCACTCACAAAGGTCGCCCGGCGGTCCGTCATCGGTCTCGCCGGGGCTTTCATCTTTTTCGTGGCTGGAATCAACTGGCTAACGGCGGTCCTGTTTATCGCCACGGCCCTCCTGGCCGTCGGTGCCCATAGGCTGATCCTCCACAAGGTGGAGGACTGGTTTCAGAAAACGGGTATCCCGAACTGGATCAGGGCCTACGAGAAGCAGCTCTGGTGGTCCTTGGAGCACCGTGCTGCCGTTTTAGGCATGTCTGCCGCGGTCCTCATCGGGACCGTGCTCCTCTTCGGCACCTTCAACAACGGTGTGGAGTTTTTCCCCGAAAGCATTCCTCCCCGCCAGCTCTGGGTGGACGTAGAGGGCCCCGTTGGAACCAGGGCCGAAGTCACGAACAGGGTGGCTTCAATCCTCGAGGAGCAGGTCAAGCACTTCGATGGGATGGCCGACGCGGAGTCGGTGGTCACCACGGTGGGAGCCGGGGGCGGAAACTTCATGGAGGAGGGACCGGGTGGCCCTGAAGCCGGCCGGGTGAACATCTCCTTCGTCGACTTCCAGGACCGGTCATTCGATGCCTTCGAGACCTTGGCCGAAATGCAGGAGACGGTTGGGAAAGAGCTGGCAGGCGTTGATGTCACGGTGGACAAGCTCACGGAAGGGGCACCCACGGGGGCTCCCGTGAACATCGAGATCATCGGGGAGGATCCTGCGGTCCTGGAAACCCTTTCCGAAGAAGTGATTCAGATTCTGGAGGGTGATCCGGTCTACCCCAAGCTGGTGGGGTTGGACAGCGATTTGAATGATGCCCGGCCCGAACTCTCCGTCCTGGTAGACAGGGAAAAAGCCGCCCTCTATGGCCTTTCCACCTCACAGGTTGCCATGGCGGTCCGGGGGGCCATCAACGGGATCGAGGCTGGCAAGTATCGTACTGGAAACGATGAGTACGACATCATCGTCCGGTTGGCTCCGGAGTTCCGGAGCGAGCTCAACGCTCTGCAAGACCTGACTGTCATGCATGAGGGCACGCAGGTGCCCCTGGTGTCGGTGGCCGACTGGGAGGTGGACGAAGGCCTCGGGTCCATCCGACGAAAAGACATGGTCAGGGTAGCTACCGTGAGTTCCGACGTCGCAAGCGGGTACAACAGCAACGCCACTCTGGGGGAAGTGCAAATGACCCTGGCGGGGTTCGAGGCATCGTTGCCGCCGGGATACACGGTACAGTACACCGGTGAAAGCGAGGAGCAGGATGAGGCCAGCGCTTTCCTTTCGACGGCCTTCTTGATGGCCTTGGCCCTCATGGCGTTCATCCTGATCTCGCAGTTCAATTCCATCGTGAAACCGGTCATCATCCTCAGCTCGGTGGTCATGTCCACCGTGGGCGTGTTGGCAGGCCTCATGGTGTTCAACATGCCCTTCGTCATCATCATGACGGGGCTGGGAATCATCTCGTTGGCCGGGATCGTGGTGAACAACGCCATCGTCCTTATCGATTACATCGACATCCTTCGGGCCCGGGATGGCATGGACCGGAGGAGAGCCTTGGTTCAGGGAGGGAAGACGAGATTCCGGCCCGTGATTCTAACGGCCACCACGACAGCGCTGGGGCTCGTGCCCCTGGCGATTGGGTTGAATTTCGACTTCTTCGGCCTCTATGGATCGCTGACACCGGAGCTGTATTGGGGCGGGGACCAGGCCTCCTGGTGGGGATCCATGGCGGTGGCGGTCATCGTGGGAATCATGTTCGCCACATTCCTGACCCTGATCCTGGTTCCGGTCATGTATTCCCTGGTGGACGACTTCACGGCGTTCTTCCGGAAGCACTATGTGGCTCCGGAGGTGGAAGGGAGCTCGGAGTCCGAGACCGAAGCCGGTGAGGCAGCAGAGGGCCTCGAGGTGGACGTTCCGGCGTACGAAACAACCCCGGAGCCTGAACCGGCGCCAGTGTTAAGAGTGAGTAAGAATCCGCTCAAAACCCCGCCTCTGCGTCCGCAGATGGAAGGGTGAGGGCTACTTTTGGGTTGGATGTTGGCTTGATGGAATGCCGTGATCTTCGACCAATCAACGCATTCGAAAGCGGTACATGATGTATAGGAAACAGATCCTCGCTGCCATGGCGGTAACCGTCGCCGTACTTCCCTCCGCCGCGTTCGGCCAACAGGAGGGTGAGGACGTGCGGGCCGGTGCGTTGAACGTCTATCTGGATTGTGAGGGGGCCCGTTTTGCATGTCAGTCCAGTCATTTCCGCACCGAGATCACTTTTCTGAACTGGGTTCGGGATCTTGCCGACTCCCAGCTCCACATCATCATGACCATGGAGGGGACGGGATCCGGAGATGTGTTCACCCTGGATTTCATCGGCCGAGAGGATCTGGAAGGCTATGATGACCAGCTGACCTATTCCCACAGCGATACCGACAGTGATGACGCACGGACACAGGGGATCACCGGAGTGTTGGCTGTTGGAACGGCACGGTACGCCCTTTTGGCCGGTCAGGAGGGGCCTTTCCTGGTGAACACGGGAGCGGGCGAGGGCAGAAGCCGACGGATGGAGCTGCCACCGGGTCTACAGGGAGAGGTGGATGATCCGTGGGACTATTGGGTGTTCAGGGTGGGAGGAAGCATCCAGTACGAAGAAGAAGACTTGAAAACCGAGAAGAGGTACTCGTCCAACTTCAGCGCCAATCGGACCACCGAGATGTGGAAGATCTCCATATCGGGAAGGGGATCCTATACGGACACTCAGGGTGAATACAGTAGCGGTACGCCCTACGAAGATATCCGGAAGGAAGGGTCCGTCGACGGCCGGATATTCTACTCTTTGGCGGAGCGATGGTCGGCCGGGATCGAGGCAGGGGCCTCCACGTCCACACGGAACAACCAGTCCCTTGGGGCCGAGGTCGGAACCGGTGTGGAGTACTCTTTTTTCCCCTATCGGGATTGGACCCGGCGGAGAATGACTGCCCAGGCTCTGATTTATGCCCGTTACTTCGATTACGAACAGGAGACCCAGTTCAACAAAACGTCGGAGACGGTCATGGAGGGATCCCTGAGGTGGGCGCTTTCATTCCGGCAGCCCTGGGGCACGGCAAGCCTCAATGCTGCGGCAGAATCCTACCTCCATGAACCTACCGAGCTGTATCGCCTTTCCGCCGGGGGCCAGCTCAGTTTTCGGATTGCCCGGGGTTTGGAGTGGAACGCCGGCGCAACCATCTCCCGTATCCGAGATCAGATCTTCATCCCTCTCGAAGATCTTTCGGATGAGGACATCCTCCTAGGTCGTCGGCAGTTGCCTACTGATTCCCAACTGTGCCTCAGTACCGGGTTCTCCTTCACTTTCGGCTCCATTTTCAACAACGTTGTGAACAATCGATTCGGTTTCTCCGGCGGTGGCTTCGGTGGGGGGGGTGGCGGCGGTTGCAGAACGAGAGGGTTCTTCTAAGGAGACGTCTCTGTTCGGGTGTCGGCGCAAGGCCGAGGCCGTGAAATGAAACGAGATAACAAGTGGGAGCCGGGGTTTGCGCCGGCTCCCACTTTTCTATTGGGCCCGAGCCCCCAAACCCCAACCCCCAAACCCCTGACGCCTCACCCGCCGCAGGTTACGTTGCCCCCATGAAACCCAACCCCACCCCTGTCCTCCTGCTGGGCGGCGCCCTCTTCCTCCTGGGGGCCGTCCTGCTCCTCCTGTGGATGGAAGGGCGGTCCGGCCTGTTCCTGGGTTTCGGACTGGGAGCGGTCTGCATTTCGGCCCTTACCCTGGCCTTGGCAGGGGGTTGGATGTGGAAGGGGGGGGACCCCCTCCACGCCCGGCGGGAGCAACGGCTCTGGAGGAGCGGGCCGTTGGGACGGTGGTGGCTGGGACGAAGGAAGAAACGCCCGTAGGGTAGGGCGGCTTCGCCGCCGGTTTCAGGGCGGCTTCGTCGCCGGTTACAGGACGCCTTCCCGCCAGTGGGTTCTTGAGGAGCTTTGTATGACCGACCACTATCAGAGCTTTCAGGAGCTGGAATCGAAGGAGAGGGAAGGGGAGGACTGGGACCGGGAATACATCAACCGTGGGTCCCGAATCCTGGTCATGGCTCCCCACGGTGGCTGGATCGAGCCCTACACGGCGGAGTTGGCCAGGGCGGTGGCCGGGAACGATCTTTCCTTTTACGCCTTCCGGGGCTTGAAGGACCGCGGGAACCATAAGCTCCATCTCACCAGCCACCGCTTTCAGGAACCCTTGGCGCTTGATGCGGCGGCGTCCGCTCTTTGGATTCTCGCCATCCACGGGGAACGGAGCCCGGATCGAGGATTTGTCATGGTTGGGGGCCTGTGGGGGCCGTTTCGCGAGCGGATGGTGGATGCCTTGGAGGGAGCCGGCATCCCAGTGGTGGGTCCCCGGGTGGGGCTTGGAGGGGTGAACCCTGAGAACATCTGCAACCGGGGGGTGTCAGGGAGCGGCGGACAGCTAGAGATCAGCGAAGGATTCCGGAGATCTTTGAGGGAAGATCCGGACGCACTCTGCAAGTTTGTGGAGCTGGTGAGGCACGTGCTCTTCCAAACCGAGATGGAGATGATGAGTGGGAGTACCCCGTGACCCCTGACCTAACCGAACGAGCGAGCTGGGCGGACCAGGCCCTGAGAGCCCTGACGGACCCTGAGCGCCAGAAGGTGACGCAGGGATATTTCCCCACCTCCATGGAAATTCTGGGTGTTTCGGCGCCCAAGATGCGTGCGGTCCTGCGTGAACTACTGAGGGATCTGAAAGGGGAGGCCCCCGACCAGGTATTGGCAATGGTCCGGCTCCTCCGCGGGCAGGGGACCCATGAAGGCCGACAGATGGCCTTCGAAATGTTGGAAAAGAGGAAGGATGCCAGGGCCCTGTTGAAGACCCAGGGTGTTCGGGGGCTTGGGAAGGGGAACGACAACTGGGCATCGGTGGATGCTTTTTCCGTCTTTGTTTCGGGCCCGGTTTGGCGTGGGGGCCAGATCTCAGATAAAGAGGTCCTATCCTGGTCTGGCTCGAAGGACCTTTGGTGGCGCCGAACGGCGTTGGTATCCACCGTGGCCCTGAACATGAAATCCCGGGGCGGTTGCGGAGACCCGGCCCGGACCCTCATGATCTGCCGGGAGCTGGCCCAGGACCCGGAACCCATGGTGGCAAAGGGCCTCTCCTGGGCCCTGAGGGCCCTCGTGCCCGTGGATCGGGAAGGGGTGGTGGAATTCCTTGTTGACCATGCCGAAGGCCTCCCTTCTCTCGTGAAGCGGAAGGTGGGAAACAAGCTGAAAACGGGCAAGAAGAACCCCAACCGTTGAAAGGAGGATCCGATGAAGGCTGATAGCTCCTGGATCGCCGAAGGGTTACTGGCGGGCTTGATCGGGTACGTGACGGTGGTGGCTCTGTTTGGGGTCATCAACATGACCGGTGGGGACACACTCTTCCATACGGCGGCTCTGCTGGGATCGGCCCTCTTCTTTGGAGCCCGAAGTGCGGCCGAGATCGTGGCGGGACCGGGCCCCATCATCGCCTACAATGGGGTTCATATCCTGGTGTCCCTGGTCATCGGCCTGGGGGCTGCCTGGCTGATCTTTCAGACGGAGAAAAACCATCCCCTCTGGTTTGTCGTTTTCTTCGTCTTCCTGGCGGGTTTCATCTACAGCGTTGCCATGATGGGAGTGCTGGTGGCGGAGGTGGTGGACTTGTTGTCCTGGCCGGTGATTGTCCTGGCGAACCTGGGTGCGGGCATCACAGCCGGCGGTTATCTCTGGTGGCGGCACTCGCGACTGCTGGTGGAGCTGACGGAGGAGGAATAAAAGAGGCCCAGAGGAACTCAAAAGCCCCCCGGGCCCCAGGAACTTCCAGAAGAGGTGTTTGGGTCAGCTGCTTCCCATGCCCTCCAAGATGTGCGCACTCACCGCATCCACGGCCTCCGCTTTCAACCCGGCAAGACCCCAGTGGGGCATTCCCTCTTTGGTGCCTATGAAGATGGCCTTACGAACCGCATTGATGTCCCCGGCCAGAGGCCAGGTGGGTTCCCTGAACGAAGGTGGACGTAGGGTATCTGCCCCCTGCACGAAACCGCCGTCACCCAGGCCTTGAGGCCCATGGCATTTCAGGCAGCTGAAGGTGTATACCTGTGTCCCCCGTTCCATCCGTTTTTCTGGGCTCTCCCAGGTGAGGGTGTCGAAGACGGCGGCATCAAAGGTCGCCACTGCTTCGGCCATCATGCTGTCCTGAGCGGCGGCAGCTGCCGCGGCCGCTGTCGCAGCCTGCTCCTCAGCACTGGGGCCGCAAGCTACGGTGACGGTCGCGACAACCAACGGCAGTGCGAACCAGCGCATTCTGTCCTCCCAATCCCGGAAAAAGAGCAACGAGTGCCTCTCGGTCTACGGGCAAGATACGGGCTGAGCAAGCCTTCCTTCAAGTCCGCTGAGATGAGCCGTTCCCTAATCGGGAATCTCCAACTGTGCACCACACCCCTTGCAGTGGGCTGCATCTCTCTCATGGTCCTCTCGCCCGCATGACGGACAAGCCAGGCCCGACTCCATCTTCCGAGCCTGTTGGGCCAGCTCCACCGTCACGATACCGGTCGGGACCGCGATGATCCCATACCCCATGATCATGACCAGGGAGGCCACCAGTTGGCCGATCGGTGTGATGGGGTGGATGTCTCCGTATCCAACCGTCGTCAGCGTGACGATGGCCCAGTAG
>JBDHGR010000151.1:0-8914 GCA_039589815.1 Gemmatimonadota bacterium
CCGGGAGGGGCTGGACGCCTTCCATTCGGCCATCTTCCATGACATGGTGGACAACGGCACTCCCCAAGCCCAGGTGCCACTCTTCGAACAGAGGGTGGGTGCACGATATGCCGAGTATTATTCCGCGGCGGGACGATCCGACGTCGACCTGGGGAAAGCCGTGGCCCGCCACCTAGCCGGGTCCAGACAAAGCCCGGATTCCCTTGCCGCGGCTCTCACCGAGAGGGCCATCGCAGTGGCCAATCCACTGAAGGATTTCCTGGAGGAAGTGGAGTTGGTGAACTGACGACGGGACGGTTTGTTGATGGAGGAAGTGGAGTTGGTGAACTGACGACGGGACGGTTTGTTGATGACCAGAAGAACACCGGCCCCTCTTCGGGCGCCGGTCTTCTTTTTTTTGGAGCCTATCCCCGCTGGAAACCGCTATAGGCCCAGCGAAGACCGGATGAGAGGGCTGATTCGTTCAGGGGTCCAGGGCGGATCAAAAGTCAACTCGACCTCAGCCTTTTCAACTCCGTCGACTTTGGAGATGGCCAGGCGGGCCTGATCCACGATCTCACCTGCCACGGGGCACATGGGGGTGGTTAGGGTAATGATGGCTTTGGCCGAATCGTCCTGGACCTGGATGTCATAAACCAGGCCCAGGGTGACCAGGTCGACGTTGAGTTCAGGGTCCTTCACCGCCTTGAGAGCATCCCGGACTGCTTTTTCCGTCACTACCATGGTTTCCTTGCATTCCTTGTGATGGTCCAAGCCTCTCCCCACGGGAGGGGTCTACTGCTTCCGAACGATGAGAACCGAAGCCTCCACGGGCGAGTCAGGTTGGGCCTTGGCCAGGGCCTTATGCAGGGTTGACACGACCTCCCCCACAGGCTTTCCCTGAAGAGATGCCACCAGGTCCGCCGCCCCTCTGAAGATTCCTTGAGGAACCTCGGAGATTACGATTACCGAATCCCCGGCTCCCAGTTCCATCCTCTCCGTCCCGTACAGGAACCCCTCCATCATGCCCAGGGGCGGCCCATGAGCTGAGAACTCCTGAAACACCCCGTCCCGGCGTATGACGGCCCCCGGGCAGATGCCGGCGCCGGCCCACTCCACGCCTCCTGCTGAGGGGAGGAGGATTCCGGCCTCCACATACTGGTCCATCCCATCCACGACTGCCGCGGCCAAGCCGGAGTTCACCCTAGCAAGGAAACCCTGGAGATCCTCGTGGTCCCGGGCCAGCTCCCGCAGAAGACTGCGGGCCACCGCAAGATAGTGCCCCGGAGGTAGTCCATCGCCTTTGACGGTCAGGTTCACCAATCCTGTCTTGCCATCCCTCAGATGGAAGAAATCCCAGAGGGTCCGGCCGGGACCGTCATCGACCAGACTCGTTCCTGCGGCGATATCGAAGCCGGGGATTCTGGGGGCTTCTGAGGGAAGCAGGCCACGCTGGATGACCCGGCTGATTTCTTCCATCGACGGATTTTGGTCGTCTACTTGCACCGAAAGCTCTCCCGTGGGGCCTGCAAAGAAGGGGGCCTCG
Organism: Gemmatimonadota bacterium; assembly: GCA_039589815.1. GTDB lineage: Bacteria > Gemmatimonadota > Gemmatimonadetes > Longimicrobiales > Gaopeijiaceae > JABDNZ01. Next base: position 1,526 of record JBDHGR010000151.1, read on the forward strand.
TACATAAGCCGCCACAATCTATATGTCGGCCAGCGACGCATGAAAGTGCCACCTGATCTCAAAAGGCCTCGCTCCGCTCCCTCGAGGCACCCTAGATTGTTGAATTCGACCCCATCCACCTGACCCGTTCCGGGAGTCCGCGCGCTTGGATACGAGAACACCTCTTTCGGTACAATGCTGGGGAACAAGGGGTTCAATCCCCACCCCTGGTCACGCCACAGCCAGATACGGGGGGAACACCTCGTGTGTCGAGGTGGGTGCCGGCGAAGAAAAGATCATCCTCGATGCCGGAACCGGGATTCGACCGCTGGGGGAGAAACTGAAATCGGAAGGCTCCTCAAAAAGAGTCTCGATCTTTCTCTCCCATTTCCACTGGGACCATATCCACGGGTTGCCCTTCTTCGGCCCCGCATATGATCCGACGTATGAGATCAGGATCGTTGCGCCGGCTCCGGATGGTGCGGACATCGAAGACATCCTCCGGGCACAAATGGGCCCAACCCATTTCCCGATCCCATATGACGCCCTCTCCGCAAAGATCTCATTCCATGGGATGAACGAGGGTCCGTGGGAGGGAACAAAGGTCCGGGTTCGTTCCATAAGGGTTCGGCATGCTTCCTTCACCGTGGCATACCGGGTGGAGGCTTTCGGAAGGTCTGTGGTCTTCATACCCGACAACGAGCTTGTGGGCGGAGATCACGCCACGCCGGGCGGATGGATGGGCAGAATGATAGAGTTCGCGTCAGGGGCCGACCTCCTTCTTCACGACGCCATGTTCACCAATGAAGAGTACCGCACCCGTGAAGGGTGGGGTCACTCCACATTCTCCCAGGCGCTGGAGTTGGCGGAGCAGGCAAGCGTGAAGCGGCTCGACTTCTTCCACCATTCCCCTAACCGCTCCGATGAAGAGTTGGACGGAATCGTCCGACATTTCCGCGAAGAGGTCGGGGTTCGGGGGTTGAAGCTCGACATCCACGCTGCTGCCGAGGGCACCCGGTTCACGCTCGGTTGAGGAAGGGGCTTGACCCCTATCCCCCATTCCAAGTTCTTACTTGCACCGTAGGAAGTGGGCCCGGTGCTGCCGGGCGGTCCTCATTCGGGCAGATTCCCCGAGAATCAGGGTTGGGATCGGAATCAGATGCAGCGGAAAATTGCCGTCAATACCGGGGGAGGGGACGCCCCGGGCCTGAATGCCGTCATCAGGGCCGTAGTCCTCTCCGCAATCAACGAGGGGTGGGAGGTCTACGGAATCCGTGACGGGTTCGGAGGGCTCCTCAAAAACAGCGAGTACAACGGGGAAGGAATCGTTCGCCTCACGGCGGAATCCGTCAAGGGGATCACGCATACCGGTGGCACGATCCTTGGGACCTCCAACAGGGGGAACCCCATGAAATGGCCTCAGGAACAACCGGATGGATCCATCATAGAAATCGATCGGTCCGACGAGATTATCGAGGGGTTTAGGAAGCGAGGCCTGGATTGCCTGATCTCCATCGGTGGGGACGGATCCCTGGCCATTGCCCGCGGGCTGCGGGACCGAGGTCTGCCCGTCGTTGGAATCCCAAAGACAATCGACAACGACCTCGCTTCCACGGTAACCACCTTCGGATTCCTCACCGCTGTGGAGACTGCCACCGACGCCATCGACAAACTTCACACCACCGCGGCCTCGCACAAACGAACCTTTGTGGTAGAGGTCATGGGGCGGCATTCAGGGTGGATCGCGCTCTTCGCTGGGGTGGCCGGAACAGCCGACGTGATCCTCATTCCGGAGATCCCCTTCTCCATGGAGAACGTGTTCGAGAAGATCCGGTACCGGTATGAGGTCGGTAGAGAGTTCGCCGTAGTGGTCGTGGCGGAAGGGGCTAGGGAAGTCGGCGGGGAAGCAAGTTTCGTTGAAGAAGCCAAGCCAGGCCGGGAAGCTCGCTACGGGGGTTTGGCGGAGAAGATCGCCAAGAGGATCGAGGAGGGCTGCGAAGTGGAAACGAGGTCCTTGGTCCTGGGCCACCTCCAGAGGGGCGGCCAACCCAACTCCTACGACCGTCTGCTGGCTCTCCGTTTCGGCGCTGCTGCCATCGAGTTGGCGAAGCGCGGTGACTTCGGCTCCATGGTGTCGCTGGACCCGCCTGACGTGAAAGCCGTTCCTCTGGGTGAGGCCCTGGCCAAGAGAAAGAACGTCCCCGTCGACGGCGACGTTGTCAGGACCGCAAGGGCCCTGGGAATCAGCTTCGGGGATTAACCCCCCTACCAATCCGGATCACTGGCCTCGGCCAGCCATAGCTCTATCTTGCCCCTTCCACCCATTCGGTGGAGGGGCCTTTTCAGTTTTGTCCTCAAAGGGAGCCGACGATGTTTCGCCCTCGCCTTCGCCCGTCTTTTGACCTTTCGGTTTTTGTGCTCCTCTTCCTCCCATCCTCTCTGGTCGGTCAGACCTCGGCCCAGATGGAACCGGAGGTGGCTCGCGCCTTCACTTTCCCGCTGACAATCGAATCAATCATGCGGGGTCCCGAGCACGTGGGGAGCGCACCCTCGGGAGTCCGATGGTCCATTGACTCCGAATGGGTCTACTTCCAGTGGCAATCCGGGGGAGGAGCTTGGGACGACGGCACCGAGCTGTATCGGGTACGAGCCTCTGGGGGTGAACCGGAGCGTGTTCCTGATGAGAAGGCCGATTCGGTCGGTTTGTGGACGGCGGCAGGTGACCTGTCCAACGACGGATCTCTGATGGTCACCTCCGTCGAGGGCGACCTCTACCTCATCGAGACCGATCCTTTCCGCGCTCGGCGTCTCACAGAGACCGACGAGGGTGAGGGATCTCCCTTTTTTTCTCGAGATGAGAGCTCCGTCTTTTACACGAAGGGTGGTAACGTCTTCGAGATGAGCCTGGATCGGGTAATGGTCCGGCAGGTCACCGACATCCGCCAGGGTCCAGCCCCCGGGGAACCCGGAGAAGCCGAGGGTCACAAGGGCTTCCTGGAGAAGCAACAGGAGGAGCTTTTCGACTTTATTCGCCGACGAAAAGAAGCCAGAAAGGAAAGGGAGGCGGAGAGGGAAGAAGCCATTGCAGGCGATCCGAAACCGACCTATCTGGCAGCCGGAGAGCGGGCCGGGAGCCCCGCACTCAACGCCACTGGCACGTTCGCCATGATCTCAGCCAGTCGGCCGGCTCAGGGTGCTCAAACAACCATCGTTCCCAACTGGATCACCGAGTCAGGGTACACCGAGGACTTGACCGTTCGAACAAAAGTGGGGGATTCCCCCGGTTCATCCCGAGTGGGGTTGGTTGAGGTCGCCACCGGGGGAGTTGTCTGGTATGACCTTTTCCCCCTGGACGATGAGGAGAAAGAAGGAGAAGCGGCACCCCAGGTTGCAGTGATCGAGGAGGCCGGGTCCGACATCGAGGAAAGCGGCCCCGACCTTTCCTTCGCGTCTTTCGCGGGGTGGAATGATGCCGGCACCCACGCCCTCCTCGCCAGCTCGTCCTTCGACAGGGAATGGCGATGGATCTACTCCCTCGAGGCAGGGACTGGGGAGTTGACCCTCCTCGACGCTCTCCAGGACCAGGCGTGGGTGGCAGGACCTTGCTCCCGGTGCATCGGATGGCTCCCGGATTCGGACCGAGCGTTTTTTGTCAGTGAGGCCACGGGGTACGCCCACCTATACGCCATCGACGCCGACGGATCCAACCGCGCTCAACTCACCGACGGTGAATGGGAGGTCCTCCGGGTCCAGATCCCTGCGGGAGGAGATCGCTTCTTGCTTCACACCAACGAGGGATCACCCTTCAACCAACACGTCTATACCATGGCTTTCGATGGCTCCCGGAGAACTGCCATGACCTCGGGCCTGGGCGGCTTCGATGCCTATCGGGCCCCCGACGGCGAGCGGGTGGCCATCGTGCACTCCGAGGCCAACCGGCCCGGCGAGCTATTTCTGGCGGACTTCCAGGCCACCGCCCGGCTGGAGCAGATCACACTCTCCCCAACCGAGGAGTGGCTCAGCTTCCCGTGGATCGCACCCGAGATCATCCACTTCCAAGCCCGGGACGGACACCAGGTTCCAGCACGGATCTATCGACCCGGTGACCTGGGGGCCGAGCCGAACGGGGCAGCGGTCATCTTCGTTCACGGTGCCGGCTACCTCCATAACGTCCACAACTATTGGTCGTCTTATTACCGGGAGTACATGTTCAACCACTTCCTGGCCGCAAATGGATACACCGTCATGGACATCGACTATCGAGGATCCGCGGGGTACGGCCGGGATTGGAGAACAGGCATCTACCGGTGGATGGGTGGAAAGGACCTTTCCGATCAAACCGATGGAGCTCGGTACCTTGTCCGGTCAGAGGGCATCGATCCACGACGGATCGGCTTGTACGGAGGATCCTATGGCGGGTTCATTACCCTTATGGCGCTGTTCACCGAACCCGACGTCTTTACGGCCGGGGCCGCGCTTCGATCCGTGACCGATTGGGCTCATTACAACCACGGCTACACCAGCAACATCCTGAATCAGCCCCAGGACGACCCCGAAGCGTATGAGAAATCCTCGCCCATCTATTTCGCCGAGAACTTCAAAGGCCACCTTCTCATCGCCCATGGCATGGTAGACACAAACGTCCATTTCTCCGATGTGGTGCGCCTGGCTCAGCGGCTCATCGAGTTGGGCAAAGAGAATTGGGAGATGGCCGTCTTCCCCGTGGAGAGCCACGGATTCGTGGTGCCCTCTTCCTGGACCGACGAGTACCGGAGGATCTTTGAGCTTTTCGAGCGAACCATCAGTCGGCCGGGATGCACCGACGAAGGGGCCCTCTGCGCGGTGAGGAAATAGGGAACTCGAATCCGGGGTCAGGCCCGATCCGGTCTGGCCCCGCCTTCTCCCCGCCTCAAAACGACCCCTACCAGAACCACCATCCCCGCACCGACCACGTTGTAGTACAGCCAGGACACTTCGGTGGTGAGAGAAACCAGGAAGACCGAGGCCATCCCAATCAGGAGCCCCACCGACGCGCTCTTCCCCGTCCTCCTTCAAAGCCGAGCCCCCTTCTTCATCGGAGATCATCGGCCCTTAAGGACAGCAGGTTGGCGAAGAGCCGATAGGCTCCAGGCACGCCTTCAGGGAACTGCCGGAAGAACGCCAATCCCGTGTAGGCGTAGACGCCTTCTCCCAATGGGGCTACCAGGAGGCCTCCTTGTTTCGACCCCTCCCCGGGATCAGCCATCTCCAGCAAAGGCGTAAACTCGGGGCCCCAGTCCCTCAGGAAATACAATCCCCTCTCCTGAACCCACCCATCAAAATCTCCTGATCCGATGGGGTTGGGAGATTGAAAAACGGGGTGGGAGGGATCGAGAATCCGCACTGGGGCTGTCTCGTCGGAAACCCTGTCGTGGGGTCGGTTCATCTCCACCTGGAAGGGCGCGAACCCACCCCTGGGGAACTCGTATTTGTTGTATTGAACCAGGAGCGTCCCACCAGCCCGTACGAAGTCCAAGAGACGATCATTGGCGGCACCCAGCTCCGGTCGCGTCTCGTAAGCCCGAATCCCGAGAACGATTACATCGAACTCACCAAAACTCCCGGCCCTGAGTGTCTCGGGCCCCAGAAGATCCACCCGGGCTCCCATTTGTCGAATGGCCTCAGGCCCACCATCACCGGATCCCATGACATACCCGACCCGAATTCCCTCTGGGAGAGAGGCCGGAAAGACCGACACCCTGGACTGGGCCGGTGGGAAGAGAACACTTCTGCGAATATGGGGATAATCCACCAGGGACACCCCGCTCTGGAAGACACTCCCGTCGTCACCCAGAACCCGGGCCGTCACCAAATACTCCCCATCCGGCGAGCCGGGGAACCGAGTGACGACAAAGGTGAAGGTCGTTTCGATCCCGGCCTCGGAGAACGACACCGGATACCCCTTGGGGTTCGCGTCCCAGCCCGAAGGGAGCTGGAGGCTGACGAGGCCGTCCAACGGTTGGTCAGATTGACTCTGGACGGTTACGTGGAACTCCCTTGACCCCTGGGCACCGGACGGCCAGGCCATCACTGTCGGATCCACGGAAACGGAGAGGGCCGGAACCACCTGGACCGGTTTCACGAACTCTCCGCTGGCCTTATCCACGCCTGTGAACCGGGCGGGTTTCCAGACCTCCACAGCCCCCGTTTCTCCGATTCTCAGACTGACCTTTCCGTGTAAGAGATCTGGGTTGGCCGGGCTTCCCCAGAGACTCCGCTCCCCAGGCCACCGGTAAAGCTCACCATCCCGAGCTTCGGTCATGTAATAAGCTTGGGAAGCTCCTGCGTTGCCCGGAACCTGCAGCTGGAAGCTCCACCTGGCCAAGGTCCCCGGGGAAACCGCCCGGATCTCCTCCATCTCACCCGAAGCCCTCCAGCCCGAGGGAAGCTCCAAGCGTGCTGTGGCGTCCTCCACGGCGTAGGGCCCCCCATTCCAGAGCTCCACCACCCCACCCACCGTCTCGCCTGGCACCAACAGGTCGTCCTGCAACCTCACCTCCACTACCACGCCGGCAGCCCGGAGAAGAGCCTCTTGTACCAGGGGAAGCCGCTCCTGGAGAATCCTCTGGAGCTCCACGGTCGCTGTGCTCCCAGCGCCTCCCGGACCCCCCCTTCCCAATGCACCCAAGGTCGATCTGAGGGCCTCCAGCGCCCGGCTAAGGTGCGGAACAGATTCCCATGGACTGGCCACCCCCAAAGCTTCACCGGCCGCCGCGACGGCTGCGCGATAATCCCCGAGTCCCTCCGCCACCCCGCCTCGACCCCTCTCCGGGAGCCGTTCGCCAAGAACGACCAGGGCCGTGTCCACTCCACTGAAAATCTCATCGGACCCCCCGGCCTCCACCCGAGACTCCACCAGGGCGAGGCTGGATCGGCGGGGCCCCATGGGCTGAGCCACTCCCATATCCTGAGACCGATGCTGGCTCCGGCTGTCCATCGCCACCTGGAACTGGGACCGACCGAGAAGCGGATCCAGGGCCCCGGTCTCGATTCCGGTGGTGCCTTCTCCGAGGTTAGGGCGGGTGAGGCGGTAGAGCTTCAGCGGAGCCCAGGGCTGGGCGCCGTCGCGAAGCTGTTCCGGAAACCGGGAGGGGTCCCCGGCAACTTCAAAGACCTCGTGTGCAAGGACCCCGGCGACCTGGTGGTGGCCGTGGCCGTCCCGCGGAGTACCGGAGAACACGGAAACGATCACCTGAGGCCGAAACGTCCGAACCACCCAGGTCAGGTCTTCAAGAAGCTCTTCTCTCGGCCAGAATCGAAAGGTTTCTTCAGCGTTCTTCGAGTAACCGAAGTCGAAAGCCCGCGTGAAGAACTGCCTCCCACCATCCAGCGAGCGGGCAGCCAGCAGCTCCCCCGTCCTCACCAATCCCA
>JBDHGR010000152.1:0-10765 GCA_039589815.1 Gemmatimonadota bacterium
CGGGGGGCAATGAGTACGAGGCAGGAGGGATTCTTCTGGTTCAGGAGCGGCTCCTACGACGCCGACGAGTACGACCAGGACCTGGGCCAGTCCGTCCCGGCCGTGTACCGGTCCAAGGGGTACCTCGATTTCCGCGTAGTGTCCGACACACTCATCGTGGATCCCGAAACCGGGAAGACCAGACTCGAGCTCAGGGTGGAGGAGGGGCCACAGTACCGCCTAGATGATTTTGTGGTTGAGGGCAACCAGCATTTCACCACGGAACAGATCGAACGGTACTTCGAACAGGAGGAAGGGGGTCTTTTTCGCTCCCTGGGCTTTGGTGGGGGGGGAGATCAGGATGAACCGTACTTCGACGCGGTAAGATTCGAAACAGCGGTAATGGACCTCCAACTGGCGTACAACAACGATGGATACCTGTACGCTCAGGTGGATCCATGGGTGGAGAAATTGGATGTCCAGGAGGGGGAGGCCCCCATGGTGAGGGCGGGTTGGCGGATTGTCGAGAGGGACCCCGCCTATATCAACAAGATCACCATCAGTGGCAACGAGTACACCCATGATAGGGTGATCCGGGAGAGGGTTTATATCCTACCCGGTGACGTGTACAGTCAGGCCGCACTCCTTCAGAGCTACCAAAGCATCGGGTCCCTCGGCTTCTTCGAGACACCACTTCCGCTTCCCGATATCCAGCCGGACGAGGTTACCGGGGACGTGGACATCACCTTCAAGGTAGAAGAGCGGCAAACCGGGTCCATCAATTTCGGCACCGCCGTCGGGGGCGGGACAGGCGTATCGGGCTTCCTGGGGTACGATCAACCCAACCTCTTCGGGCAGGCCAAGCAGGGGCACCTCCGGTGGGACTTCGGCCGTTACATAAACTCCTTCACCCTTTCCTTCACCGACCCGGCCCTCTTCCAAACCCGGATAAGCGGGACTCTCTCCCTCTTCAACTCCCGGGATCGGTTCTTCCAATTCGCTTCAGGAAAACGAAAGAGACAGGGGTTCTCTCTTCGGATCGGTCTCCCCGTTCCCTGGTCCCTGAGAACCCAAGTGTTCTTCGGCTATTCCTTGGCCAGGACCGAGTACGATCTCTTCAGCAACGTGGACGACACGTCCCTGTTCGGTCTTCCTCCGGGCACTCAGAGCCAGTTCTCCGTCGGGATCACTCGGATGAATCTGGACCACCCGATCTTCCCCACGGTGGGCTCTCGTCAGAGCTGGAACACAGAGTTCAACGGAGGGATCCTGGGCGGGGACGGAAACTTCACCCGGCATCTCGCAGAAGGTTCCTGGTACGTACCTGTGGGGCAGATTGGCGGGGATGCGGGAGGGCGACCCATTCGTATGAGCCTCGGTCTTCACCTCAAGGCTGGAGCTGTATTCGGGGATGTCTCGAACTTCCCCTTTGATCGGTTCTGGATGGGTGGCGTGCAGTTCGGGGAGAAGCTGAGGGGGTACGATGAGACCTCTATCACGCCTTTGGGGTATTTCCCTGAGAGGTCGAGAGACATAGCCGACGTCAATCGGCTGGGGAATGCATTCCTGGCTACGACCGTGGAGTATGCCATCCGTGTCAGCGATGCGCTTTCCGTCTCATCCTTCTTCGACGCAGGAAACCTCTGGGCGGACGCAAGAAGCGTTGAGCCCAGTAGCCTCTTCCGTGGCGCTGGTTTCGGTATACAATTGGTGACGCCTTTTGGCCCCATCGGACTGGACTATGCCTACGGCTTCGACAAAGCGGATCCGGGATGGCAGCTCCACTTCAGAATGGGTGGCGGGTTCTAGGGAAGGCTCGTGGGCTCGAAACGAGTCCCGAGGCCTCCGGCAAAACAACGTGGAGAAGATCCAATGCGTGTCATGAAGGTGTTTTTACCCGTCCTCTTCGGGCTGGTGCTGGCCTCTTCGGCCGAGGCCCAGGCCACTGTGAAGATCGGGTATATCGATTCCCAGGGTGAGGACCTGCAACGGCTCATCGAGCAGTATGAGCAGCAGCAGGCCATGCTGTCGGAAGAGGCCAAGGCGAACCGGGAAGAAGAGATCCGGCTCAAACAGAGTCAATACCAGCAGCGAATCAGTGAACTGGAGCAGCAAGCCAGCGTAAGGCAGGCCGAGTTGGTTGAGCCAGTCATGGAGAGGATTACTGCGGTGATCGAAGAGATTCGGGCGGAGGGGGCATACTCGATGATCTTCGACGTTGCCGCCCAAGGCATCATTTCTGCCGATCCCGCCCTCGATCTCACCACCGAGGTAGTCCGGCGGCTTCAAGCAGCTCACGATCGGGCAAACAGCGGCGCAGCGGTCCAGCGGTAGACGTTCCCTTTGCCAACATCAAGTTTTTGCCCACATACCTTCCTTTCCTCGGAAGGTTTGTGGGCTTTCTTTTATTCGGTCGACCCACCCGGTTAGGGTAAGCGAGAGGTGTCATGAACACTCCCCAAAGACGTTCCGAGGCCGCGGCGGCCCTCACGGCAGCCCAGGTGGCAGAGATGGTGGGGGGCCGGGTCGAGGGAGATCCCGAGGTCCTGGTTAGGGGGATCGCGCCCCTGAGCCAGGCCCGGGGGGAGGAGTTGGGGTTCCTGGCTCAACGCCGGTACCTGAAGGACCTTGATGGTACCGGCGCCGATGCCATTCTGGTGAGCGAGGACCTGGCTGGGAATGCGGAGGACCACGCGTGCCGGATCGTTCTGAAAAACCCCCATGGGGCCCTCCCAACCCTCCTGAACCACTTCTACCCGGACCCGACCCGGAAGCCTGGAATCCACTCGACGGCGGTTCTGGGGAAGGGGGTGGAGTTGGGAGAACGGGTTTCCATTGGGCCCTACGCGGTGGTAGAGGACGGGAGTGTCCTCGGGGACGGGGTAAGTGTGGGCGCCCACTCGGTCATCGGATCGGGATCGGTCGTGGGTGAGGACTCCTTGATCCATCCCCATGTGGTCCTTTACCCCGACACCCGCCTGGGAGCCCGGGTGATCCTCCACTCGGGGGCTCGCCTGGGCTCGGACGGTTTCGGATATGTCCCGGAGGGCGAGGGTATCGCGAAGATCCCGCAGGTTGGCAGTTGTATAGTGGAGGACGACGTGGAGGTGGGGGCCAACTCCTGTATAGACCGGGGCTCTATCGGTCAGACCGTCGTGGGGCGATTCACCAAGCTCGACAATCTGGTTCAAATCGCTCACAACGTTCGGATCGGTCGGGGAGTCCTCATGGCCGCCTTTACCGGCGTATCCGGTTCAACGGAGATCGGGGATGGGGTGATGACGGGGGGTCAATCGGGGTTCATCGGGCACCTGACCATCGGAGCAGGAGCTCGTGTCGCGGCTAAATCCGCAGTGTTAAAGGATGTGCCCCCTGGAACCAGTGTGTCCGGATGCCCAGCTCGGGAGAATAGGGAGCAGCTTCGGGCCCTGGGTCTCATGTTCAAGCTTCCCGATACCATGAGGAGGTTGAAGGAGGTGGAAAAGAAGCTCGCCGCCATGGAGGCGACCAGTGAGAGATAACCCCGAGGTCCCAGAAAACCCCCGTCCGTGTTAGATTATTCGGGCTATGCTCCAGGTTTTCAGGGGCTTCGCCTGCGCTTCGCTCGGGTCAGCGGTTCGGGGTTCATCTCCCCGCCGGGCACGGCTCCCAACAAACAGGCCAAAGGCGAATGACCCACGGCAACCAACATACCATCAAGAACACGGTTTCCCGAAAGGGCATCGGGGTCCATTCCGGCACTCCGTCGACACTCACCTTCCTCCCAGCACCGGAGAACCACGGGATCCGGTTCAAGCGGACGGACCTTGAGGGGACCCCGGAAATCCCGGTGGATCTGGATCACGTGGTCGGGACGGATCTGGGCACCAGCCTTGGCGAGGGTGAAGTCACGGTCCAGACGGTGGAGCACGTCATGGCGGCTCTGGCGGCCCGTGGCATCGATAACGTTATGATGGAGCTTTCCGGGCCTGAGCCACCCATCCTCGATGGGTCCTTCCAAGGGTACTTCGAAGCCCTCCATGAGGCCGGCGAAGACGACCAGGGAGTTCCCCGATCGGTGATCCAGATTCACGAACCCGTCATGCTGGAGCTGGATTCGGGGGAGTTCTATGTGGCCGCCCCCGGAGACGGGTTGAGGGTTTCTGCCACCATCGAGTTCGACCACCCAGGAATCGGCCGTCAATTCGGGACATTCGTCTTCGGCGAGAGTTCATTCGCCCAGGAAATCGCTCCTGCACGAACCTTCGGGTTCAAAGCCGACGCCGAGGCCCTTCGCGCCCGGGGCCTCGCCTTGGGGGCGTCCCTGGAGAACACGGTCGTCCTGGACGATAATGGCGTCATGAACGGGAACCTGCGGTTTCCCGACGAATTCCTCCGCCACAAGGTGGGAGACCTGGTCGGGGACCTCGGGCTGCTGGGGGCGTGCCTGGACCTCCACATCGTGGCGGAGCGTCCCAGCCACCAGGGGAATGTGGCCCTGGCTCGGGCCTTAAAGAGGGCAGCTGCCAGGAGCGCTGGTGCCCCCATCGTGGACGCCGAGAAGATCATGGAGTACCTGCCCCACCGTTTCCCCATGCTCCTTGTGGACAGGATCGTGGAGGTCGAGTCAGGGAAGCGCATCGTGGGAATCAAAAACGTCACCATCAACGAACCGTTTTTCCAGGGGCATTTTCCCGGCCACCCCATCATGCCCGGGGTCCTCATCATCGAGGCAATGGGCCAGGTGGGTGGACTCCTTCTCATGGATGCAGTGGAGAAGCCCGAGGACTATGTGGTCTATTTCATGGCCCTGGACAACGTCAAATGGCGCCGCCCTGTGGTTCCTGGAGATCAGTTGGTATTCGAGTTGGAAATGCTACAGTTCAGAAGACACGTTTGCCGAATGAGAGGAAAAGGAATCGTGGACGGCCAGATTGTTGCCGAAGCGGATCTCCTGGCCCGGATCGTGGAGAGATGAACGATCCCACGTTGGATTCCAGACAAGCCATCGAGGTGGAGATCCATCCCTCCGCTATCGTAGATCCCGGGGCGGAGCTGGGCCGAGGGGTCGTTGTGGGCCCTTGGTCCATCGTAGGTCCCAGGGTTCGAATCGGCGATGGGACCCGGATCGCCGCCCACGTTCTGGTGGAGCGGGACACCACCATCGGTGCCGACTGCCAACTCCATCAGGGCGCCGTGTTGGGAACAGATCCCCAGGATCTGAAATTCCGGGGGGAGGACACCGTTCTGATCGTGGGGGACAGGACTGTGATCAGGGAGTACGCCACGTTGAACCGGGGCACCGCCGACCTTCGTCAGACGGTGGTGGGGGACGACTGCCTACTCATGGCCTATTCCCACATCGCCCACGACTGCCAGATCGGCAACAACGTGGTGATCTCCAACGCCGTGAACATGGCCGGCCACGTGTTCATCGAGGATTGGTCCATAATCGGCGGCCTGACGGCGATTCATCAGTTCGTTCGGATTGGGGCCCATGCCTTCGTGGGGGGAGCTTCCCGAACCTCCCAGGACGTGCCTCCATACACTCGGGCCGCCGGAAGCCCCATGAAACTCTACGGGCTGAACAGCATCGGACTGGATCGGAGAGGTTTCTCCCAGGAGGTCCGGCAGGCCCTGAAGAGTGCGTACCGGGCCGTGTTCCAGAGTAGCCTCCCTTTGACCCAGGGCCTGGAGCAGGCCGAAGCAGAGGCTGAAGACTTCCCGGAGGTCAGACACTTCCTTTCCTTCATCCGCACGAGCGAGCGGGGTGTGACGACCTGATGGCCGGAGTCGACGGGACCCTTCGCGTTGGAGTCATAGGCACAGGTAGCCTCGGCTTCCACCACGCCCGGATCCTACGGGACGTTCCCGAGATCTCAATGAAGGGTGCTTTTGAGATCCGGCCGGACCGGGCCCAAGAGGTCAGCCGGGAGTTGGGTATCGAAGCGCACGGCGAGCTGGAGGGGCTCCTCGAGACTGTCGATGCCGTGGTGATCGCTGTTCCAACCACCCAGCACGAAGAGGTGGCCGCGGCAGCCCTGGAACGGGGTGTTCACGTTCTCATCGAAAAGCCCATGGCCCCCGACCTGGACGCGGCAGACAGGATCCTCTCCGCTGGCGAAAAAACCGGAGCCGTGGTCCAGATCGGCCATGTCGAGAGGTTCAATCCTGCGATCCTCGCGGCGGAACCCTATATCGAGCGGCCCCTCTTCATCGAGTCCCACCGCATCGCACCGTTTGTGCCCAGGAGCACGGACGTCGCGGTAGTCCTCGACCTCATGATCCACGATGTGGACCTGGTCTGCGGTCTGGTGGGCGACCCCATCGAAGACATCGCGGCAGCCGGCCTTCCCGTCCTCACGCCCAATGTGGACATCGCCAATGCCAGGCTCAGCTTTCAGGGAGGAGCCGTCGCAAACCTCACAGCCAGCCGTGTGTCTGTGGAGAAGATGCGGAAACTCAGGATCTTCCAACGCTCCGGATACCTGAGCCTGAACCTGGCCGACGGAACGGGAGAGTTTCTCCGTCTGAAGGAAGAACTACACTCCCTATCCGGTGACCTTGGATTCCCCGGCGACATCCCGGAAGGCGGCATGTCGGCACTCATCGACAGGATTCCGCTGGAGGGTGCCCGCGTAGAGCCCCTCCGAAGCGAGCTGGAAGCTTTTCGGGACGCCTGCCTAGGCCGCCGGGAACCCGCGGTGTCAGGGCGGGATGGCCGGGAAGCCTTGGCGGTAACTCTCTCCATCGAGGAAAGGATTCGGTCCCATGTCGCTCATTCGTATCCGACGTAAACGGAAGCGGGAGTGGATCGACGCTCAGAAGGGGAGGACCCCGAAGGTCTTGATGCTCCTCCTTTCACTGGTAATTCTCGTCATCTGGTATCTGAGCTACCGCTTCTAGCGTGGAGCATGGATTGTCGCGCCGGCCGGTCATCTTGATGTTGGCCGGCGAAGCTTCCGGGGACCTCCATGGCGCGAAGGTAGCCCGGGCCCTCCGGGAACGGTGGCCTTCAGCCACCTTGAAAGGGCTGGGCGGGAAGCGCATGGAAGCGGAGGATGTGGAGCTTCTGGCCGGGCTCGACCAGCTGGCCGTCATGGGCTTCGTCGAGGTCATCCGGCATCTCCCTTTCTTCCGGCGGCTGGAGAAACGCCTCCACGCTCTTCTGGACGCCGGCCAGATCGACCTGGTGCTCCCAATCGACTATCCGGGCCTGAACCTCAGGATCACCCGAAGCGCCAAGGCTCGGAAAATCCCCGTCCTCTATTACGTGGCTCCCCAGGTCTGGGCATGGAAGGCCAGGAGGGCCCGGCAGCTCGCCAGGGATGCAGACCGGATCGCCGTCATTCTGCCCTTCGAAGAAGGGCTGTTTCGGGGCGTCGGCGGTCAGGCGAGCTTCGTGGGGCACCCCCTTCTCGAGGAGGAGGAGAATCGGGCCCAATCCCCGGATCTCGCAGTCGAACTGGGTCTGGACCCGAACCGCCCGATACTGGCCCTCTTTCCGGGGTCCCGGCTCCAGGAGATCAAAAAGCATTGGGATCTCTTTCTGGAGACGGGCAACCGGATCCGGCGAAGCAGGCCAGATGTGCAGCTGGCCGTCGCCCGTGCACCGTCCATTCCCTCAGCTGACCTCGCAGGCCCAGGCGTTACACTGGTTCAGGATGGGGAAGCGCTCCTGTCGTTGGCCACCGCGGCCCTGGTAAAATCGGGAACTACCACCATACAGGCTGCCCTCGCCAGAGTCCCCTTCGTAACGGTCTACCGAACCCATCCCGTGACCTACCTCTTGGCCAAACGGCTGGTGAAGGTACCACACATTGCCCTGGCCAACCTCGTGGCTGGCGACCGTGTAGTCCCGGAGGTCATCCAGGGTGAAGCGACGCCTGAACGTCTCTCCGGCCTTCTTTTGCCTCTCCTGGACCGGGGCTCCCTCGAGCGGGCCGCGATTCTGGAAGGGATGGATCGAGTCCGGGATGCTCTGGGCACACCTGGCGCTGCCCGGCGGGTGGCAGAGCTGGCGGTTGAAATCCTCCGTGGCAGGGAGGGGATTCCGGATCCAGAGCCGGGGGGTCATTTCATCGACCGGGAGGAGGGCGAGAATTATTTGTAGTTTCGCCGCCAAGGGCAGCCCATCATCTTTATTGGTTGGCACCGGTTCGAAACCGATCTTTAATCTCAGGATCCGGGAGGAGCTTGATGCCCAGCGGTAATTCTCCTGTCTGGCCCCGGGGCGGTGGGGGGACTTCCGTCCCTGAGGCCCGGGAACCCAAACCCCGCGGCGTGAAGGCACGCCAATGGATGGTGGACTGGTGGGCGGGAGGGGGGGGAAGGTGGGGACGACTTCTCCGCCTTCTGGCCTGGCCGCTGGAGTACGGGTTCAAGACCGGAACCGGGCTACGCAATCGCCTATACGACCGCGGAGTTCTTCCCCTCCAGATGGCTCCCATCCCTGTTATCTCGGTTGGGAACCTCACGGTGGGTGGCAGCGGGAAAACGCCTTTTTCAGCCTGGCTCGTCCACGAGTTGCGGTCGAGAGGGCAAAAGCCGGCTTTGGTGGCCCGGGGATACGGGCAAGACGAGATGGTCCTCCATCGGCGGTGGAACCCGGATTGCCTGGTGTTGGCCCAGGAGGATCGAGCTTATGGCGCCTGGAAAGCTTCCAAGAAGGGAGCTTCGGTCGTGGTCCTTGATGATGGATTCCAGCACAGGCGGTTGGGACGGGACCTGGACATCGTGTTGGTGGCGTCGACCACGCCCCGGAAGGCCCGCCGCCTCCCTCGGGGACCGTTCCGGGAAGACTTTTCTGCGGTCACCAGGGCAGGGATCGTGGTTCTCACCCAAAAGGGGAAGAACGACTCTACCCTGGAGATGGAAATGCTTCTGGATCCCTTCCTTCGGGAACCTCCCGTAAAAGTCTGTTTCTGCCCGAAGGGATGGATGGACCTGACCGGGGGTCCGTCCGAGGCCCCAGAGGGTGACTACCTCGCAGTCTGCGGCATTGGCGAACCTGACGGATTTTCCCGCACCCTCATGGAGACCACGGGCCGACCCGGAGAACTCCTCACCTTCCCGGACCACCACGATTACACGTGGGCGAATGTCATAGAGATCCAGAACCGCCTCCGGGGACGGACCCTGGTCACCACGGAGAAGGACGCCGTGAAGCTTCACGCCTTCCGAGAGAACCTTCCCGGGCTCCGCGTGCTCCATCTCCGTCTGGAATTCCTTGAGGGCGAAGAACGGCTCTGGAGGCACATCCAGGGAGTCCTGAAGCCCGGAAGTGGACCCAGATGAAGGTCGAGCTCCTGTGCGTGGGGGGCGTTGGCGGGAATCTGAGACCGGCGGTAACAGAGTATGAGGAGCGGGTGAGGCGTTATTGGCGTTTTCGGGTCACCGAAGTTGACCCTGGAGGGGGAAGGAACCGGAAAGCGGCGGAGGGGGCCGTCCGGAAAGCAGAGGAGGACCGTCTACTGGCTCGGTTGCCAGCCGGTGGAGGGGAGCTGGTGGCCCTCACGCGAAAAGGAAAAGCCGTTGGGTCCAGGGAGTTGGCGCGGTTCATGGAGGAGCGGGCCGTTCGGTCGGTCAGGGAACTTTCCTTCGTGATCGGGGGTGCGTTCGGGCTGGGGGAAGGGATTCTGGAGCGCGCGACCCTAAAGCTCTCCCTCTCCCCCCTGACGCTCCCCCATGAGATCGCAAGGCTGTGCCTGGTTGAACAACTGTACCGGGCGGGAACCATCCTTCGAAACGAGCCCTACCACAAGGGGCCCTAGTTTGAGCAATCCATGCAGAAGGCCCTGAACCGCAAGGACTCCAGGAAGCCGAAGGACCTCTGCGCCGTATCCCCGGACTGAAAGGAGCCTGGCTCTGAACCTCCAGATTTTGACCGGAATGCCCGGTGGCCCGCCCCTCGTCCAGGACTATCTCCGGGAAGAACCACACGTCTGCCATTTCTACGCTGGGCGCTTTCGGGATCCCGATGCCTATCGGGAGAAGCCCCAGGAGGTGAACCGCCGCTTTCATAGAGACGCCCGGTCCCGCGCCCTCTCCATGATCCAGGCTTCCACTGATCCGGCAAAGGAACGGCTGAACAGGTTCGTTGCGGAGGGCGGGTTATTTGTGACCACCGGTCAACAGCCGGGGCTTTTTACAGGGCCCCTGTACGGCCTCTATAAGGCACTCACCGCGATTCGGCTGGCAGAGGCCCTGGAGCCCCTTCTCCAGCGCCCGGTCCTGGCTTTGTTCTGGATCGCTTCCGAGGACCATGACTGGGAGGAAGCCGACCACACTCATCTCCTTGACATCGGTAACGAACTCCAGACCCTCCGGGTTCCGGCCCAGGAAGGCCCCGAGAATCGACCTCTGTTTCGGATCCCGCTCCAGGTCGGCCTCGCTGACACATTGGACCAGTTCATCCAAACCCTTCCGGAGACGGATTTTAGCCCTCCTCTCTTTGAGCTGCTTCGAGGGGCTCATGAACCAGGGCAGACCCTTCCTGGGGGGTTCCTTCGGGCGATGATGGGAATCTTGAAGGACCTTCCCATCGTCTTTGTCGACTCGGCGAACCGGGACTTGAAAGAGGCTTCGTCGCCGGTCCTATTTCGGGAGCTGGAAGAAGCGGATGAACACGAAGCCATGCTTTCCAGGGCCGCGTCCCATCTCGAGCTGGAGGGTTACCACATTCAGGTACCCATCCTGGAAGGCGGGGTAAACCTCTTCTTTGAAGGAGAAGCTGGGAGGGATCGCCTCTACCGGGACGGGGAAGGCGTACGCTTGAACCGGGCCGGGAACCGCATGGAGTTGGGCG
>JBDHGR010000153.1:0-8904 GCA_039589815.1 Gemmatimonadota bacterium
GCCAGTCCCTGACGGTGGTGGGCGTGGCACCTCAAGGCTTCAAGGGAACAACTCTGGGAGCCCAACCCGACGTCTTTGTGCCCATCACCATGCGCGAGCTCATGACTCCGGGGTGGGAGGGCTTCGACAACCGTCGCAGTTACTGGGCCTATCTCTTTGGCCGGCTCAAACCGGACGTGTCGATGGAACAGGCCAGGGCCGAGATCAACACCCTCTACCAGGGCATTGTCAACGAGGTCGAAGCCCCCCTGCAAGCCGGGATGAGCGACCAAACCCTGGAGCGGTTCCGGGCCAAGGAAATCCTGGTGGAGCCAGGCGAAAAGGGTCAGAGCCAGATACACACCGAGGCTCGCACCCCCCTGGTCCTCCTCATCTCCATTACCGGGGTGGTACTCCTCATCGCCTGCGCCAACATCGCCAACCTCCTTCTGGCCCGGGGAGCCCACCGTGGTCCGGAAATCGCGATTCGTGCGTCGTTGGGAGCCAGCAGAAAACAGCTTCTCACCCAACTACTCACCGAGTCGTTGCTCCTGGCTCTCCTCGGCGGCGCGGCCAGCCTCCTCGTGGCTTCCTGGACGCTGAACTTCATCGGTACCATCCTCCCGCCGGAGGCCCAGGCCACGGTGACGATGACCCTTTCCCCTCCGGTCATCGCCTTTACGGGAGCCCTTTCCATCGGGACCGGGATCCTATTCGGGATGTTCCCTGCCCTTCACAGCACCCGTGCCGACCTCGTCACCATCCTCAAGGCCAACTCGGGTCAACCAGCCGGCGCCCGTTCGGCTGCCCGGTTTCGAACCGCCCTGGTCACGGCGCAGATCGCACTTTCCATGGCGCTCCTGGCTTCCGCCGGACTGTTCATCAAAAGCCTGGCGAAGGTGAGCCGTATCGACCTGGGTCTCTCTCCCGAGAATATCGTGACCTTCGCTATCTCTCCCGAGCTGAACGGATACGACTTCGATAGGGCGAAGGATTTCTTCGTGAGGGCGGAAGAAGAGTTGGCCGCCATCCCGGGGGTCACCAGCGTATCTCCAGCCCTGGTACCGGTTCTCGCGGGTAACAGTTGGGGCACGGACGTGGGGGTGGAGGGTTTCGAGTCCGGTCCGGACATCGACTCCAACTCCCGCTTCAATGCTGTCGGGCCAGGCTATTTCGGGACGCTGGGGATGCCAATCATGTCGGGGCGGGAGTTCACGTCGGGCGACATGGGTGAAGAAACCACGGTGGCGGTGATCAACGAGGCCTTCGCCAGGAAGTTCGGACTGGATCCGAGGGACGCGGTGGGAAAGATGATGTCCCCGAACGGGGGCGGTACCGATCTTGACGTGCAGATCGTCGGCGTGGTCCAGGACGCGAAGTACTCTGACGTGAAGGATGCCGTGCCGCCCCTCTTTTTCCTCCCCTACCGGCAACAAAGACAGGTCGGCGCCATGACCTTCTACGTTCGCACGGGAGTGGATCCCGCGACCGTCATGCAGGAGATCCGCCGGGTCGTGGCCAACCTCGACCCGAACCTCCCTGTCGAGGATCTCAAAACCCTGGAACGGCAGGTCTGGGAGAACGTCTTCCTGGACCGAATGATCAGCACGCTTTCATCGGCTTTTGCCACCCTGGCGACGCTTCTGGCGGCCATCGGCCTCTATGGCGTGCTCGCCTATGCGGTTGCCCAGCGGACCCGGGAAATCGGGCTCCGCATGGCCCTGGGGGCCGGTGGGCCCAAGGTCCGGGGCATGATCCTCTGGCAGGTGGGGAAGATGATGCTGATGGGCGGTATCATCGGGATCCTGGCGGCCCTGGCCATGGGACGGTATGCCCAGGCCCTCCTCTTCGAGGTGGGAGGAAACGATCCTGTAGTGGTCGGATTGGCGGTGGCCCTGCTCACCGGCGTGGCCCTCGGGGCCGGCTACATCCCGGCCCTCAGGGCATCGAAGGTGGATCCCATGACGGCTTTGCGTTACGAGTGATCGGTGTTGGCCCCGGCTCCATATCTTCGCCTGATCCTGAACCCTGACCAAACCAGGATGGCCGCGGCCAACACCGTGAGGTTCACGGACCCGATGGGCATCCCGGCGGCCCAGAGGCCCGACCGCAATCCGGCCAGAAAAAAGGCGGCGATGGTGAAGACCTGGAGTTTCCGTCGGAATCCCACCTGGTCGGGGCCCCGCCTCATCAAGAGGAGGAATGCGAACCCCGCAGCAGGAAAGAGTACGGCTTCCACCCAGAGGACTCGGTTCAGTTGGAACGAAACACCGAACCGGGCTATGAGATCGATGACCGTGGCGGCTCCGAAGACCGCCAGCCATCTCCATAGGGGTCTTTTCATCATCGACGGTGAAGGACCGAGAGGTACTTTTCCCAAGGACCCACGGCTTCCTGTTGTTGCCTGGCCATCACCCGGGCGATCTGCGCAAGGTGGGCCAGGTCGTGAGTCACCCACGTAGCCAGGAGCTGGCGAAGGGTAACCGAACCGAACTCCGGATGCGTGCCGGTAAGCTCGAGTTCGGCCTCACCCAGTTGGAGGCCTTCCAGCGTCTCCAGGCTTTCCCCCCTGACCTCTTCGAACTCATCGAGGAGCTCGTCCAGCCCCTTCCCCTCTGATTCATGGAACTGGGCGAAGCGATCAAAAGGCTGGAACGGCTCGTCCCCTTTCCCTGCCAAGATGTGCTGCGCCCTGGGTATCCAGTCGGTTCTCTCCCCATGGACCAGGTGGCCCAGAACATCGAAGGGGCTCCACGTTTCAGGCCCTTCATTGGTCCGGATCCAGCCATCCGACAGGCCTTCCAACCAGACGCATAGCACTTTGGGTGTCCGTCGAAGAATCTCGATCCCCTTCCCCAAATCGAATTCAGCTTCATTCATCGCTTTGTCCACCCCTCTTTCCTGGGCTCAAGCCACATCGAAGAAAACCCCGGGGTGGGTGACCCCATTGAGCATGATCTCCACCTCGTGCCGACCCGGGTAGGGGGTCCGGGTGGATTGGGGGGCCAAGGAGATGGTCTTTCGGATCACGGCTCTTTCCCCGGCCTCCAGGTATCGTTCGGCGCCCTTGAACACTTTCGGACTTGTCGATCCATTCGCCTTGACGAAGTGAACCCGGAAGTCGACCAGGGCACCCGTGGGATCCTGGGAGGGATTGAAGATCTCCACCTCGATTCGGGTCTTTCCGCCGATCTGGACTCTCTTCGGCTCGCAGGAAACGGCCACAACGGTGGCAGGCGAGCCCTCGCCAAAGCCCAGAATCGCCAGCGCTCCCTGATGCCCCTTCTTGATGAGGGTGCGAAGAGCATGACGGACGAGACGCCTACGGTCCGGGCCTGCACCCTCCCACCAACGCCGGGCAACAGCAACGGCGAGTTCGGGATGGTCCTTGGAGATGTCGTTGAGGTTGTTCGCAACGGAGCGGCGAACATACTCCTCCGGGTCATCCTTGAGGAGATCCAGGAGCTCGATCACCGGCCCGGGATCCTCCTGGAACTGCTTCAGGCGTGGGGCCCATGGAAGACGGGGTCGGGTCCCCTCCGACACCAGCCGCCTAACATGGGCATTCTGATCGCTGGCCCAGGTCAGGAGTCGGTCCAGGGTCTCAACGGGAAAGCGCTCCAGGAACGCACGGATGCTGAATTCGGCGGTAAACCGTTTGGTGAGCTCGTACTGAGCCCACATGGAGGTCTCGAAACACTCCAGCCCCTGTTCCGCTACGAAGAACACGAAGGGGAGATAGAGGAAAGATTCCATCCCTGTGAGTTCGGGCTTCTCCGTCTCGGGCCCAAGCGATTCGATGAGAAGCTCGATGGCCCGCTGCCTGTCCCCGGGCAGAACATCTGCGAGAGCGGCGGAGATGTGACGGGCGCGTTCGGTGAGCTCCAGCGCTTCGAACCCGTCCAGAGCAGCAGCAAGGAAGCTCTCGCCGTCGAACTCCCCGTAGACCCGACCGATCATAGATCCGATGCGGACAGGAACATCGGGACCGAAGTGGTTTTTCAGCGGCTCCGCCATGGGTCCCCGGGGGGCTAGGCCCCGGTTCTCTTTTCGGGAGGAACACCGATCTGACGGTCGTGCAGGATGTCAGGCATGACGAAAGCTCACCTTCCCTTGGCCGGCAGGAATTCTGGTGGGATAGGGTTGTCAGGGCGCTCCGAATCGAAGATCCAGCTCACGATCCACCATCGCTCCCCATGCCAGGTGAGCTGAATGCTGTTGATACCCCGGTCGAAGGCCTCGCCATCGGGCACAGCGGATGACGCATAGGTACTCATCACGTGGGCCACATTTCCGAACCGATGTACGATGCGGTGGATCTCTTTCTCGTAGAAACCCTCGGCTCGCGGGCCGCCGAACCGGTCGTGATAACCATCCAGCGTCATGGTCACTACCCTCGACGCCCCGCTTTCATCCCGGGAAGGGACCCCCACCACCGCATCGGGAAGGTGGAGGGTCTTGTCCCTGGCCCGATCAGGCACCTCGCCCGCCGGTCCCGAAACCACCTCGTAGTAAGCCCGAATGATGTCGTCCAGCGTACCGACATCGTTGGGATCGGCAACGGTGGTCTGAACCTGAGCCACAACCAGATTCGGCCCAAGTAACAGGAACCCCAGAACCAACATGATCCTCCTCACCATGACCTCACTTTCTGCTCTTTTCTTCCCGCACGCCGCTCAACCCACACGGCACTCGTTTACCTCATCTCCCCGGGCGAGCTCACCAAAATACAGACAGGTGAGCTCGTGACTTCCCTCCAGATACATCTCCTGTCTCTCATGGGGTGGAAGCCCGGAATATTCCTCAGGATCCACGAAGGGCGGGAGCACCAGACCCACGTTGGGGGTCAGGGCGAGGGCCCTCTCCAACAATACATCCGCCGGAGGCTCGGTGTTGGAACCCCGGAATCGAAATACGTGGTCCGGTCCCTGCACCGCCCAATCCGGGTCCAGGAACGCCGCCTCTACCGGGAGGTGGTCGCCCAGGAGCCCGGTATCGATGATGTCCCCCAGTAGAAAAGACACTTTATGAAGGAGGCCCGCCCGCTCCACGTTCCTCCTGGCCTGATCCTGGTGGGCCGGGTCGATTTCGACGGAGACGACGTGCTTGGCGACCCTGGCCAGTGCGATCGTGGAGAATCCACCACCGGTACACGTCTCCAGAACCCTCCGTGCAGAAAACCGGGATGCGATCCTGGATGGGAACCGTTGGTCGATGCCCATTTTGAAGGTCTGTTCGTTGGCGATGTATTCGTCCCCGAATTTTCCTCGGATCAGCCTCGGGTCCATCTCCGGTCCCTCAGAGAAAGGTAGCGATCTCGTCCAGCGCCTTTTTCGAGATAACCGGGACTTTGGCATCATCGGCCGGGTATCCCACCACGAGTAAGAGGAAGGGCCGTTCATTCTCGGGCCTGCCCAGGAGGTCGGTGAGGAAGCCCATGGGGCTGGGCGTGTGGGTCAAGGAAACCAGGCCGGCGTTGTGGATCGCCGTGATGAGCAAGCCGGTGGCAATGCCGACCGATTCGGTGACGTAGTAGTTCTTCACCTGTCGCCGGTCAGGCAACACGCCGTACCTCTCGGCAAAGATGGCGATCAGATAAGGGGCTGTCTCCAGGAAAGGCTTGTGCTCCGATGTGCCCAAGGGGGCCAGGGCGTCCAACCATTCCTGGGGCGCACGGCCAGAGTAGAACTCGTGTTCTTCCCGTTCAGCCGCCATACGGATCTTCCGCTTCACCTCAGGATCACCTACCACGACAAAATGCCAGGGTTGCATGTTGGCGCCATTGGGCGCCGTCCCGGCCGCCAACAGGCACTGTTCGATGACCTCCCTGGGAACGGGGCGCGTGGAGAAATCCCGGACCGTTCGTCGACGGCTTAGGTCGAGGTAGAACTCCGAAGCCCTCCGGACCATCTCGTCGGCAGGGTATTCCTGGAAGGAGGTCAGGGGAAGAAAGTTGGGCCCGGACATATATCCTCTTCTATCAGCGGCCCCCCGGGGAGGCGAGTCAACCCCGCCTCACCCGGAGGGCATCGGTGAGATCAGCACCGAAGACGGTCGCAAGGAGCTGGAGGATTCAGAGCAGGTGAAGCCCCCTAGATCATGGCTTTCACCTCCCGAGGGCCCGTCGGAGAGCCGGAGCCCCGCCCACCACCGGAAGGTCCAGAGAGGTCGAGTCGAGATCGATGGTCAGCTCGGTCCCCGGGGGCGGCCATAGCGTGAACTCGTGGTCGCTGGAGAAGATCATCAGTGCGATCCTCTGCCCCGCCGGGATGACCTGGTCGTCCGGTTGCAGGTTGAAGCTGAACTCGTAGAACTCCCCTGGCGTCAGCGGCTCACTCTCGGTGAGGGAGCTGTGATTCTGTGGATCCGCCCATGATCTCGTGATGAGGCCTCCTCTCGTGATCAGTTCGCCCCCACGGGTCCGGGTCTCCGTCCATGGCAGCGAAACCAGCCACACGGAGAGGTTGGCCGCCGGTCGATCAGCGGCCAGGCGGATCGTGATTCTGGGAGTCCCGGAGATGTGGACAGCTTCCCCCAACTCCGGGGTCGCAAAGAGCAACCGGTGGTCGGTCCACTCGGCCATGGCCAGGGTCGCACCGGTGAAGGAGTAGTTGTCCACCAGGGTCTCGGTCCCCTGACCCGGGGCGGCTCTCGGGCTCAAACCGCCCATCTGAACCCCTCCCGACTGCGGATGGAGGGTCACCTGGGAGGCCTCGGGATTGGGGTAGTCGGCGTAGGGCGTCGGATCGGTGCGTTCCGCGTCTTCCCTGACAATCCATGCTTTCGGATCGTTCTCGACCCCGTTCTCGACGTCGTAGAGGTACCGGGTAAACCAGCGATTCATCAGTTCCAGCGGTGGGGCCCCCCCGTGCCCGCCCTGATGGAAGAACGCCTGGGACGGCACGCCGTTGGCCTTGAGGTGCTCATAGACCATCACGCTGTGCTCAGGCATCACATTCCAGTCGTTGAAGGCGTGGGCCATCAGGGTGGCGGCCTTGATCCCGTCCAGGTCGTTCATGAAATCCCGTGCGGCCCAGAAGTCGTTGTAATCCCCTGAGGCCCGGTCCTGTCCGGAGGCCATCTCCCCATCCCGGATCGTAGCGTCGCAGTTGGCTCTCCCCTCCGGGTTTCCGCTGTTGATGAAGTCGTAGAGAACGTCGATGTCCTCCCCCATCCAGCCGCCGGGATGCCGGATCAGGCCGTTGGACCGGTAGTACCGGTAGTAGGAGGTGTTTGGCGCGATCGGGATAATCGCCTCCAAACCCTCCACCCCGGTTGTGGCGGCTGCAACGGGGATGGTCCCGTTATAGGAGGTTCCCGTCATGCCCACCTTCCCGGTGCTCCATCCCGCCGAGACCTCGTCGCTTCCATCAACGGTGGAGAACCCCCGGGCCCGACCGTTCAACCAGTCGATAACCGCCTTGGGAGCCAGGGCTTCAGGCGGTCCACCCACGGTGGGGCATCCTTCTGAGAGGCCGGTACCTGTGGCTTCGGAGTGAACGACGGCAAAACCCCGTGGTACCCAGGTAGAAACCTGGGAACCGGAGATGATCGAGCTGGTTCTGGCCTGGATCGCCGGCGGTGGATTTCGGGGCGGGGGTACGTCGCCCACTTCCTGCCTCGGGTTCCAGAAATACGCCAGACCTCCTCCAGCCGTCCCGGAGAAGTAAGGGCTGGATTCGTAGACCACAGGAACCTTCAGGTCCTCTGTCTCGGTCTGAAGGGGCCGGACCACGGCCACGTGCACCCGATCCGGCTTCCCATCTCCATCCGTATCGAGTTCGGTCTCGACCCAAAGCTCCTCGTGGATCCATTGGGCGGAATCTTGAAAGGCTTCGACGATCTGGGCCTGTCCGTCCACGAACACCGGACCGGCTTGTTCCTGGCCCTTGGCCTTGCCGGAAACCACAACCATCGTCGTCAGGGTCCCGAGAAGGACCAGGGAACCACGCTTTACGCGTTGGAAGGAGGTGCTGTGAGATCGCATCGGAATCACCCGGTTCTGAAATGAAGGATGAAGAAGTTCGTGAGCCTTCTGCCGTATCGGCTACGGATCAATGGAGACGGCGGAATATGTCTCCACCACACGCATCTCACCAGTCGGGAACTGAACGGTCTGCCTCCGAAGCATGGGATGACCGCCGGCCCCGATCTCGAGCGTAACAGAACCAGCCGGCGCTCCCCCCACAACCATGGAAAAGGAGACGACCCGGGATGCAGCCTCCGACACCTCGGCGTCATCAAAAGCAAAAGACTCCACCACCGCCCAATCCCTCACCCCCCCGTCCACGCCATCAGGCAGGGCATTCCCAGCCAGCATCGCCAGGTTGTGAAGAATTCCCATGCGGGTGAAGCCAACCAACAGGCCTTCGTCGAGATATTCAGGGGTTGGGCCGGAGGTCAGGTCGGGTAAGTTCCCGAATTCGTACTGCCCGCCCTCGGACCTGAGGTACAGATCCGCCTGCTCCCCCGCGAAAACCCCCTTCGCCCTGACATCGGTCACGCCGCCCGCGGAGATCTGAATCATACCCAGAAGATTCGCCTCGATGACACCCTCGGCGGTCACCTGGAAGTTGACCCGGACCTCCTCGGCGGATACCAAACGCTCCTCGAGGGATGCAAACAGCGCCTCCGGGTCATGGGTTTCCGCCGTCGCGCCATGGTCCCCCGCGGTCTGGCCCTCGTCCTGCGCCGGGTCGGAATCCTGCGCGGGCACACAGGCTACCAGAAGGGCGAAGGCCGCATAGGCTACCAGAAGCGCGAAGGCCGCCAAAAGACCCACTGGACTACGCGTTCTCATGAAACCTCCTCTTTCTCCCACTTCCGCCCCTGGAGGATGCGCCGAGCCAACCGGCTGCTGGAATCCCAACGCACGACCAGGATCAAAAAGGCGATGAGGGCCGAGATCAGGGGCCCCGGGATCAC
>JBDHGR010000154.1:0-8903 GCA_039589815.1 Gemmatimonadota bacterium
GAAGGCCCCTTCCAGATGTATGAATACTGCTTCGGGTGGTGGTCCTTCGACGGAATCCCGGCCCACCACACGCTGAAGTTCCAGCCGGGATCGGATTTCAACTACAGCAACTACGGCCTGGAGCAGATGGCCTTGGCCATGCGGAATCTCTCGGGCGAACAGGTCGGACCCTACCTCTACGATAGAGTGCTCCGGCACATTGGAATGCCCCTCGGCATCCGGGATACCGGATACCGGGATATGCCTTACTCGGATGGGCGGGAGTTGAACTTCTCGCAGGAGCCAGGTTGGGGCGTGGGTGGCGGGGAGGGGTGTGACGCCTACGGAGCCGACATGAGCCCGAGTCCCATTGGATACAACTCCATCGTGGGAAGCACCTTCCGATGCACGGCCCGAGATTTCGCCAGACTTGGGCATCTGTGGTTGAACCAGGGGCGGTGGAAGGACCGGCAGCTCGTACCTGAAGAGTGGCTCCGAGTGGCCACCAGCCGGTATGTCCGGGAGGACGGAACTTCCCCTTCTCCCTACGGCTACACCTTCTGGATCCAGGATGGCCTGGAAGGCGTGCCGGGTGACCTTTTCATGTCCAGGGGGCACAACCTCAATCACAGCTATGTCATCCCGAGTCTTGATCTGGTAGTGGTCCGGCAAGGCAATCAAAACCGACAACAAAGGGGCGAACCTCCGTTCGCCTCCGTTCTGATCCAGAAGATCGTCGCTGCGATGCCGGACCTGCACACTTGAAGTTGTGACGAACAGGCCTTGCCCATCCTCGGGGTAGCTTCCCAGCTTCCTCAGGACCCATCGCTCCGTCCGCTCGAGAAGGAGGCTGAAATGGCTGGCATATCGCTCCGTGTGCTCACGGCCCTCGCGCTCTTGGTCCCAACGCTTTCGTCGGCTCAATCCCAGACCTCCCCCCCTTCCCTGGAAGAGGCCCTCAACGTCGTGGAGATCTGGCTGGATGCCCAGCGTGACTACGACCGGCTCCCGGGGATATCTGCGTCCATCGTGCACGATCAGGAGCTGATATGGAGCGGAGCCGTGGGGATGTCCGATCTGGAGGAGGGCCGGCCCGCCGCGGCAAACACCCTCTATTCCATCTGCTCCATCTCGAAGTTGTTCACCAGCGTCGCCGTCATGCAGCTTCGGGATCAGGGCAAGCTCAGTTTGTCGGATCCTTTATCGGACCACCTCTCCTTTTTTGATCTGAAGCAAAAGTACCAAGAGTCCACGCCCATTACCGTCGAAAGCCTGCTGACGCACTCCGGCGGACTGCCGAGGGAGGCAGACTTTCCCTACTGGAGCGGGCCCGAGTTCGACTTTCCGACCAAGGAACAGGTGATCGAGCATCTGAGCGAGCAGGAGACGCTCTACTCCTCCCAGACCCGTTATCAGTATTCGAACCTGGGTCTTTCTCTCCTGGGATATCTCGTCGAGGAGGTTTCGGGACAGCCCTATGAGGTCTACATACGGGAGCACATTCTGGGCCCGCTTGGGATGACGGATACGTACCCCGAAATGCCGTCCCAACACATCGGGGGACAGCTCGCCACCGGCTACGGGAATCTCACTCGCAAGGGCGACCGAAACGCTGCCGTCTTTTTTGAGGCCGAGGGCATAGCCCCAGCTGCCGGGTTTGCCTCAACCGTGGACGACCTGGCGAAGTTCGCCCAATGGCAGTTCAGGCTGCGAGGTGATCGTGAGGAAGTGCTGCACGGGTACACGCTTGCCGAGATGCAAAGAGTGCACTTCGCCACCCCGGGGTCGACCACCATGAGGGGGTTGGGCTTTTCCCTGTCGAGCCGGGATGGGGAGACGTTCGTGGGTCACGGTGGAAGCTGCCCCGGATTTCGATCACAGTTCTCCATGCAGAACGATGACAAGATCGCTGTGGTGGTCATGGTCAACGCCACGGTGAGTCCTGGGACTTACCTCAACGGAATCTACGACCTGGTGAAGGCTCCCCTCCTTGCCAAAGCGAAGGCTGCCAAAGCAGAAGAAGCGGACTCTACAAAGGCGGTGGAGGAGCCTGATCCCGAGGCCGAGGAAACCAAAGAGAAGCCCGAGGTAGACTACCAGAAGTACATGGGCACCTACACTGGTGGTCTGGGCGGGGACGAGACCGTCGTCGTGCCGTGGAGGGGTGGGATCGGGACCATTGGCCTTCCATCAGACAGCCCTTCGGTGAGGGCGCTGGAGCACGTGGAGGGTGACACTTTCCGTCGTGCCGGAAGCGAGGAACGGCCAGGATCCGAGGTCATCTTCGACACGGACGAGAGCGGGCGGGTGATCCGAATGAGGACCCCCCTGAATTACAGGAACCGGATCTATCCTGAAGGTGGGTGATGGGAACGGTGATGCTGGGCGAACCTGAACGGCAGGAGATTCTTCGTCTCTGGGACCGGAAGTTGGAGCAGGACGCCGCCCGGCTCCCCATCCCTCAGCGCCATCGGAACCTCGAACCCGCCAGTGCCGAGTTCATCTGCGCTCTCGCCTCGGGCCTCGAGGCAAAGCAGATCCTCGAGATCGGAGGCTCCAGCGGGCTCTCCACCATCGCTCTCGCCGCCGCCGCCCGAGCCACTCGTGGAAAGCTGACCTCCATCGAGATCGAACCCAAAAGACAAGCGGAGGCGAAGGACACGATCGAGACGCTCGGCCTCGGCCCCTTCGTCGAGTTCTTCCTGGGAGACGCAGGAACGATCCTCCCCACCCTCGGGGAGTCTTCCCTGGTGCTCATCGACTGCGAGAAGGAGGATTACATCCGCTTTTTTGACCTCCTGGCATTGCACCCCGGGGCGGTGGTGGTTGCAGACAACATCCTCTCCCACGATCTGTCAGCCTACATCCGGCACGTTAGGAGTCAGACTGGCGTGGAGAGCATGACAATCCCTATTGGAAAGGGACTCGAGGTCACGCGCTTTCCATAAACAGAGGAATACAGGCCGCCGACTTTGGGGCACATAGCCCCGTTTTCATTCGTCACGGGGACCCATTCACCGCGTGGGATGGCTCCGGTCTTCCACCGTATTGTCTGTCGCCCCTTTCCACCCTACCCTACGTCGTCCGCTGGCCCCGGTTTTGCTGGTGGCCGGAAGAGAACGCGCCTCTCAAAACCGATATGGGACCCCGATTCCTGACGGGAAAAACCCAGTTCTAACCAGAAAAGCGACCCAATGAACAAGTCCCCTTCGATCATCTATACATGGACCGACGAAGGTCCCGCGCTCGCAACCTATGCATTCCTACCGATCATCAGGGCCTTCGCCGGAGCGACCGGGGTGCCCGTGGAGACCCGGGACATCTCCCTCGCCGGTCGGATACTCGCGGTATTCCCAGATGTTCTCGAGGAACACCAGAAAGTCCCGGATGACCTGGCCGAGCTGGGGTATCTGGTGGAAGAACCGGAAGCGAATGTCATCAAGCTACCGAATATCAGCGCCTCCATCCCCCAGATGAAAGAGTGCGTCGCTGAGTTGCAGGCCAAGGGGTACGGCCTTCCCAATTACCCAGATGAGCCGGCCGATGACGAGGAGCGAGCGATCAAAGGCCGGTACGACAGTGTCAAAGGGAGTGCCGTTAACCCGGTGCTGCGTCAGGGAAACTCGGACCGACGGGCCCCGAAAGCCGTGAAGGACTTTGCCAGGGCCAATCCCCCCAGGATGCGAGCGTGGCCCGAAGATTCCGAAACCCACGTGTCCACCATGACCGGCGGGGATTTCCGGAGCAACGAAAAATCCGTGACCCTCGACGAAGCCACCACGGCCACGATCGAGCATGTGGCCGAGGACGGAACCGTTACGGTGCTGAAAGAGTCCCTCCCGCTCCAGGCTGGGGAGGTGTTGGACGGCACCTTCATGAGCAAGAAGGCCCTGGTGGAATTTCTCCGGGGCCAGGTGAGGGACGCCAAGGACAAAGGGGTCCTCTTTTCGCTCCACATGAAGGCCACCATGATGAAGGTCTCGGACCCCATCATCTTCGGACACTGTGTGCGGGTCTTCTTCGAAGAGCTCTTCACCAAACACGCCCCTCTCTTTGAGGATCTGGGCGTGGACCCCAACAACGGGTTCGGCGACGTGCTGGCGAAGATCGCGGGTCTTCCGGAGGGGCAGCGGGCAGAAATCGAAGCCGACATCCAGAAGGTGTTCGAGAACGGCCCGGGCATCGCCATGGTGGATTCGGACAAAGGCATCACCAACCTGCACGTGCCCAGCGACATCATCATTGACGCCTCCATGCCGCCCATGATCCGTGATTCGGGCCGCATGTGGAACGCTGAGGGCAATCTCCAGGACTGCAAAGCCGTCATTCCCGACTCCAGTTATGCCGGGATCTACGACGCCATGGTCCTGGACATTCAGGCCCACGGCCAGTTCGATCCAACGACCATGGGGAGCGTGCCCAACGTGGGCCTCATGGCCCAGAAGGCCGAGGAGTACGGTTCCCACGACAAGACTTTCGAGATCCCGGCCAACGGCACGGTTCGGGTGGTGGACTCCGACGGCCGCACGCTCTTGGAGCAGGACGTAGGAGAAGGAGACATCTGGCGGGCCTGCCAGGCCAAGGACGCTCCCGTCCGAGACTGGGTGAAACTCGCGGTACGGCGTGCCCGGGCCACCGGGGCCCCGGCCGTGTTCTGGCTGGACAAAGACCGCGCCCACGACGCGGAGGTGATCCAGAAGGTCGTGGCCTATCTGAACGATCATGACCTCGACGGTCTGCAGATCGAAGTCATGGCCCCGGTCGCCGCCATGAAGTTCTCCCTCGAGAGGATCCGGCGTGGCGAGGACACCATCTCCGTCACCGGCAACGTTCTCCGGGACTATCTCACCGACCTCTTCCCCATCCTGGAGATCGGAACCAGCGCCCGGATGCTCTCCATCGTGCCTCTCCTTAACGGTGGCGGGCTCTTTGAGACCGGGGCCGGCGGTTCGGCACCCAAACACGTGCAGCAGTTCGAAGCCGAGGGTCACCTGCGATGGGATTCTCTGGGCGAGTACATGGCCCTGGGGGCATCCCTCCAACACCTGGGGGAGCAGTTCGACAATGCCGAGGCCCGGCTCCTGGGCGAAGCGCTGGATACGGCCACGGCCGGTTATCTGATGAACGCCCGCTCCCCGTCGCGGAAGGTGCATGAGCTGGACAACCGCGGGAGCACGTTTTATCTGACGCTCTACTGGGCCAGAGCAATGGCAGACCAGACCTCAGATCCGGCCTTGGCTGATCGGTTCGGGCCGGTGGCCGCAGCACTGGAGGAGAATGAGCCCACCATCCTCGCGGAGTTGAACGGAGCCCAGGGTCCTCGGCAGGACGTGGGTGGGTACTACATGCCCGACGAGAATCTTGCTACTGCTGCAATGTGTCCCAGCCCGACCCTGAACGGGATAATCCAGGCGTTGTAAGGTCGGTCCCGCGCAGGCCTCCGAGCGCAGGAATCCAGGGGGAGCGGGGTCCAAAGGCCCGGCTCCCCCGTCTATCACCAGGCCCCTCAAACCCTTATGATTCAAGGTTGATTCGTACCGAGTCCAAAGGCCGAATCTTAGAGGGATAAACCAAATCCAAAGACCGACACCAGCGGGAGTAGATCGTGGCTTCTTCTTCTTTCGACCCTTTCGGGGCCCTTACCGACCTGGACCTTTCTGAAGGTACTACCGCCTTCTACCGGCTTCCCCGGTTGGAGGAGGAGGGGCTCGTGAGCCTGGACAGCCTTCCTTATTCCATCCGTGTCCTCCTCGAGAATACCCTCCGGAATGCCGGAAAGGGATTCGTGGGGGAGGATGATGTGAAAACGGTGGCGGCTTGGAGCCCTACCAACGCCGGAACGTCGTTCCCTTTTATGCCCAGCAGAGTGGTTCTTCAGGATTTCACCGGCGTGCCGGCCGTGGTGGACCTGGCTTCCATGCGTTCGGCCCTGGCCTCCATGGGGGGTGACCCGAAGAGAATCAACCCTGTGGTCCCCGCGGACCTGGTCATCGATCACTCTGTCCAGGTGGACTATTGGGGAACCCCTGAAGCCTTTCAGCTGAATGTGGAGAAGGAGTTCGAGAGGAACCGCGAGCGGTATGCCCTCCTCCGGTGGGCCCAGGAAGCCTTCGAGGACTTCAGAGTCGTGCCGCCTGGCACAGGCATCGTGCACCAGGTGAACCTGGAGTACCTGGCATCGGTGGTGCACCGAAGGGACGAGTCCGGGCGTTTCCTCGCCTACCCGGATACCCTGGTTGGGACCGACTCCCACACCACCATGATCAACGGGCTGGGTGTGGTCGGGTGGGGTGTGGGCGGAATCGAGGCGGAAGCGGTTCTCTTGGGTCAACCGTATTATATGCTCCTCCCGGAGGTGGTGGGGGTTCGCCTTTCCGGTACGCTCCCCGAGGGGGCCACGGCAACAGACCTGGTTCTGAGGGCTGTGGAGATGCTCCGGGAACACGGCGTGGTGGGTCGGTTCGTGGAATACTTCGGGCCGGGCCTTTCGAACCTCACCCTGCCCGACCGGGCCACGCTGGCGAACATGGCCCCCGAGTACGGGGCCACCATCGGGTTCTTCCCGGTGGACGACGTGACCTTGGGCTTCTTGGCAAGCACCGGCCGGAGTCAGGGATCGGTTGAACGGGTGGAGCGCGTCAGCAAGGAGATGGGCCTCTTCCGAACCGACAAGACGCCTGATCCCGAATATACTTCGGTTCTGAAGCTGGACATGTCCACCATCGAACCGAGTGTCGCCGGACCCAAACGCCCCCAGGACCGGATCTCCCTGGCCAATCTGAAGGCCGCATTTGCGTCGGACCTTCCTCAGCTCCTGCCGTCTGGCTTTTCCCTGGGTGACGATGAGGGAGAGGGACGTGTCCGGGCGGCCGAGAACAGAAAGCGAAGCGTCCCGGTGGCTCTGCCTGGGGGCGATGCAGCGGTGGGGGACGGCAGCATCGTCATTGCCGCCATCACTTCCTGCACGAACACGTCGAATCCCTCGGTCATGGTGGGGGCCGGCCTTCTGGCCAAGAAGGCCGTTGAGAAGGGGATGGACGTGAAGCCTTGGGTAAAGACCAGTTTGGCTCCAGGGTCTCAGGTGGTAACCCAATACCTCACGGCGGCGGGCCTCCTTCCTTACCTGGAGAAGCTGAAGTTCCAGGTCGTGGGCTACGGATGTACCACCTGCATCGGAAACTCTGGACCCCTTCCGGCCCCCATCCAAGAAGCTGTCGTCGACAACGGCCTGGTGGTGACCGCCATCCTGAGCGGGAACCGAAACTTTGAGGCCCGGATCCACTCCGACGTCCGTGCGAACTACCTGGCCTCACCCATATTGGTGGTGGCCTTTGCCCTGGCCGGCCGCATCGACCTGGACATCTACCACGAGCCGCTAGGCCAGGACGCCGACGGAAACGCCGTCTTCTTGGCTGACATCTGGCCTTCCCAGGAGGAAATCAGGGAGACCATCGTGACCGCTTTGAAGCCGGAGATGTTCCAGGAACGGTACGCCTCCGTGTTCGACGGCGACGCACAGTGGCAGGCCCTTCCCGTGCCCGAAGAAAGCAACCTTTACGACTGGGATCCAGAGTCCACCTACATCCAGGATCCTCCGTTCTTCCACGAAATGGGATTGGATGTTCCGGCTTTCGCCGACATCAAAGGGGCCCGGGTGCTGGCCTCCCTGGGCCAATCCGTCACCACAGACCATATCTCGCCGGCTGGCGCCGTTCCCAAGGGAGAACCGGCCGGTCGCTACCTGCAGGAGAAGGGGGTAGAACCCTATCAGTTCAACACCTTCGGCTCCCGGAGGGGAAACCACCAGGTCATGATGCGGGGTACCTTCGGGAACGTCCGCATCCGAAACCTCCTATTAGATGAAAAAGAGGGTGGTTACACTCTCAAGCTTCCTGAGGGCGAGGTTACGTCCATCTACGAAGCTTCTATGGCCTACCAGGCCGAAGGGACTCCCCTTCTGGTTCTGGCAGGAAAAGAATATGGGACCGGGAGTTCCAGGGACTGGGCCGCAAAGGGCACCTCCCTGCTGGGCGTTAAGGCGGTCTTGGCCGAAAGCTTCGAGCGGATCCACCGTAGCAACCTGGTGGGCATGGGCGTTCTCCCCCTTCAATTCCAAGCCGGAAGCTCAGCCGAAACCCTGGACCTGACCGGGCACGAGACCTTCGACGTGATCGGAATCGAGGACAAACTCGAACCCCGAGGAAAACTCAGAATCAGGGCCCACCGGAACGACGGGTCCGGGACAGAATTCAAAGTGGACGTCCGCCTGGATTCCCGGGTGGAGATCGAGTACTACCAGAATGGCGGAATCCTTCATACAGTCCTGCGGAAGATGGCCACTGGCCAGATGTAACGCCCGGGCCATGTGGCTGGGGCTGTACCTGGTTGCCGGCCTTCTGGCCTCGGGGGTTCGACCTGGATCAGCCCAGATCGTTCAGGGCCAACTCCTGGATGCCGAAACCGGCGCTCCAGTGGATGGAGCCCTCATCCTCCTCCTGAGTGCGGCGGGAGAAGAGGCCGGGGGTTACCTCACCAACCCTGCCGGTCGGTTCATGATCAGCGCCCCAACCGTGGGCACCTACACCGTCAGGGCCGAGCGTATCGGGTACGAGACCGTCATTTCCGATGCATTCCTACTCCGACAGTCCGAGCGTTTCGGACTTCGCCTGGAAGCAAGGAAGACGGCCATCGAGCTGGAGGAGATCCGGGTCGAGGGAGACCGACGATGCCTGGTCCGTCCAGGGGAGGGACTACAGGTCGCCTCCGTTTGGGAGGAAGCCAGAAAGGCTCTCACCGTTCAGAACTGGACCGAGAGGGAGGGCTCCTTTCAATTCGAGATGGCTCGTTACGAGCGGGAGCTGGACGAATCCGAGAGAATCGTCAGATCTGAAACCAGGCGCGTCGAATCAGGCGTTTCCCGAAGC
>JBDHGR010000155.1:0-12682 GCA_039589815.1 Gemmatimonadota bacterium
AGACCGTCCGACTCCAGGTGGAACGTCCTTTCACCGGTGAGTTGACCACGAAGGCGCTCGAGTTGGTTAGTCCGGAACCCGGGAAGGCGCAGGGAATCCGGCAGGGCCATCTGCTCAGGCAGTTGGACGAGAGTCCCCGCCAGGCCCAGAAGCTGTGAGCCCCCGAAGCCGTAGTATCGACTTTGGATGGCGAGGGAAGCCAGCCCGGCTTGGGCCTCGGCGATGGCGTCCCAGGCCCCACCGTATCGTGCCCGAAGTTCCGGGTCAGCATCGATGCGACGACGGAAATCCTCTTCAAAAACGGTTTTCCGCGCCATCCGGTCCTCGTCCAACAACCCGCTCAGATACCCGCTCACAGCCTTGTAAGAGTTCTCCACCCCAAAGATCTGGTTTTGGGTCCTGCGCCGGTCCTCTTCGCTTCGGGCCGCGATCTCCCGAAGTACCGCCAGCGCCCTCTGATACCCAGCCAACTGGGCCGGATACTGAACGTCCCGGAGGTACTCCATCTGAGCCAGGGTGAGGAGCCGACCGGTTGACCCCGGGTTTCCCGTGATGAAGACAAGCTCATCTTCGGCGGCGCCGTTTTCGCTCCACCGGAGGTAGTGATCCGTCTGCCGAGGCTGCCCATCCACATAGACCCTGAGGAGCGTCAGGTCCAGGTCATAACGGGGATAGGTGAAGTTGTCCGGATCTCCTCCGAAGAAGGCAGCCTGCCCTTCCGGCGCCATCACGAGGCGAACGTCGTTGAAACGCTCGAAGCGGTAGAGTGAATACATCCCGCCCTGGTAGAGGGTCACGACCTGGCAGTTGAGGCCTGTTGCATCACGGCATTCGGAGGTGACGGCCTGGATGACCGAATCCCTTTGCTCGACCTGGGCCTGGGCGCCCATGGCCGTTACAGCACTTCGAATGCGGGATGTGACGTCGTCGATGGATTGGAGCTGATCTACGTACACCCCGGGGCACTGCTTTTCCTCTGCCATGCTCTGTGCGACAAAGCCGGTTTCCTGGTAATCGGTGTCGGGTGGAGATACGGCCGTGATACAACCCCGAGCACAGTGATGGTTGGTCATGACCAGCCCGTCCCTCGACACGAAGGAGGAGGAACATCCCGGCAACCGAACCGAGGCAAGCCTCACGTGGTCCAGCCAGTCCTGGGTGGGTCGGAACCCATAGGTGGCCTCCCAGTAGTCCAGGGGGGGAGCATCGAAGGTCCACATGGTCCCGAACTCCTCGAAGAACCCGGTCTGGGATTGAGGAGGGGTTTGGGCATGGGCAAACTGAGCAGCGGCAAGGAGGAGGAACACGACCGCCGACAAGGCCATGAGGTACTTTTGATATGTCTTCATGGTCACTCCACTACCTCTAGAGGCTGATGGGATGGAGGGCCCAACCGGCCGTCAAAGCCCATGGGTGAATCGGGATATGGGTAGTGTATGAGGATCTGCCCCGACCCGCACCCTCCAACGTCTCCACAGACCTGAGTGACCAGCTCCCCTACCCCCGCTCGAACACCTTCTCGATGGGGCACCACTTGGTGAAGCTGGACTGGAGAAGGTTCAGGCCCGTGAAGGCCGCCACCAGGTAGAACCATGGACTGACCCAGTAGCCCAAGGCCAGGAAAACGAGGACCATGGTCCCGGCCAGGCGCCGGATTACGTAATGCGTTTCATTGCTGCACATCGTTACACCACCTTGTCGGCATCGAGCATGAATGCGGATAGGCCCTCATCGGGGCCGGATCTCTCGTCCAGGGCCTTCAGTTCGGCGCAGAGGGTTTGACAGATATCTCCGTCCACACCAGTGAAATACAGCGTGTTGGACCCAGGGAAGGCCCGGCTTCCGAACTTTCGGCCCGACACCCCTTTCCCAAGCACGTTCGGTAGTTCGGTGAATCCGGGCACGTCGTGGGCGTCCAGGATCTTCTCCACGTCTTCCTGGTGGTTCGAATCCACCAGGATCATGAGCAGTTTCATCTCTTCAAGTTCTCCGTCTCCGAACCCTTCTCCATTTCAAAATAGAGTAGGGGTATGGCAATCAGGGTGAGGCCCGTAGCCACTATGGCGCCGCTGATCATGGCGACACCCAGGCCCTGGAAGATGGGATCCTGAACCATCACCAGCCCGCCCACCACCACGGCAAGGGCCGTCAGGATGATGGGCCTGGCCCGGATGAGGCCCGAGTTGATGACAGCCTCCCGAAGGCCGTGGCCCCTCTCCAACCCCAACTGTACGAAGTCCACCAGGAGAATGGAGTTACGGACGATGATGCCGGCCAAGGCGATCATCCCGATCATGGAGGTGGCGGTGAAGAAGGCCCCCAGGGTGGCGTGTGCCGGCAGGATTCCAATCAGGGTCAGGGGAATCGGAGCCATGATCACCAAGGGCACTGTGAAGGACTGGAACCAGGCCACCACCAGGACATAAATGAGAACCAGCACCGCCGCGAAGGCGATTCCAAGGTCTCTGAACACGTCCCGGGTGATCTGCCACTCGCCGTCCCAGACCAGGAAGGACTCCTCGGTGAGGGTCGGAGAGGGGCCCCAGTGGCGTTCCACATCCGGGAGCGCCTCCTGGAGGGGATCCCCCATCTGGATCATGGCGTAAGCCGGGCTCTCCACGGATCCGGCAACGTCGGCGGTCACGTAGACCACGGGCCGGAGGTTCTTGTGATGGATGGGCTGCGGGGCCGGGGCGCTGTCCAACTGCGCCAACGTCCCCAGCTGCCGGGCTCCCCTTGGAGTCGAAAGGGGAACGGAGGCTAGGTCGAATACGGTTGCCGATGCCGAATCGGCCATCTGCAGTCGAATGGCCACTGGCTCCGCGGCGTTCTCATCGTGTAAGAGTCCCACCTGGGCTCCCCCCACCGACGCAGCGATGCTCTGTGCGATCTGTTGTGGGCTGGTGCCGGCTCGAAGGGCTTCGGCCTGGGAAATGGCGGCCCGGACCTGGGCGTGCTCCGCCTCCACGGTCCAGTCCACGTCCACCACCCCGTCGCTGGCCAGGAAGACCTCCCGGACCGTCCGGGCCACCTGGATCTGCTCCTCGTAGGTGGGTCCGTAGATCTCCGCGGTGAGGGTCGCCATGACCGGCGGTCCCGGCGGGATCTCCGCCAGCTTCACCGAGGCTCCGTAAGCTTGCGCCACGGAGTCCACCACCGGGCGAAGGCGAAGGGCGATCCCATGGCTCTGGAGGTCTCGATCGTGCTTGGGCTTCAGGTTTACCTGAACGTCCGCCACCGTGGGCCCCCGCCGAAGGAAGTAGTGCCGAACGAGGCCGTTGAAGTTGAAGGGGGCTCCGATGCCGGCGTAGGTCTGCACGTCGCTCACGGCCTCGTCCCGGGCCACGGCCAATGCGAGTGCCTGGGCCACTTCGGCCGTCTGCTCCAGGGACGTGCCCTCGGGCATGTCCACGATGAGCTGGAACTCACTCTTGTTGTCGAAGGGGAGCATCTTCACCGTCACCAACCGAAGGGGCACCAGGGCCACCGAAAGGAGGAGAAGAACCACCATCCCCCCATAGGTCAGGTACCGGAGTCGTGTGTCGGCAATGAGGCGCTCCATGAACCCGCCGTACCAACGAGCCAGGCGCCCGGTGGGCAGCGCCTCGTCCGCGGCTTCCACGGGATCCCCCGTCGGAAGAGAGTCAGCCTCGTGTCCCTTTACGAGGCGGACCGCAAGGTAGGGTGTGACGATGAAAGCCACGGCCAAGGAGAAGAGCATCGCCACCGAAGCCCCCACCGGAATCGGTTCCATGTACGGGCCCATGAGCCCGGACACGAAGGCCATGGGAAGAATCGCCGCGATGACCGTGAATGTGGCGAGGATGGTGGGGTTCCCGACTTCATCGACGGCCAAGACCGCAGCTTCATCCGGATGCCGCTGCTTCAGGCCCAGGTGCCGGGCGATATTCTCCACCACCACAATGGCGTCGTCCACCAGGATCCCGATAGCAAAAACCAGGGCAAAAAGGGTGATCCGATTCAGGGTGTACCCATACAGGCGGTAAACCAGAAGGGTCAGGGCGAGCGTCACGGGAACCGCCACCATGACCACAATGGCTTCCCGCCATCCCAAAGCCAGCCACACAAGAAAGACCACACCGATGGTGGCCACCAGAATATGGAAGAGAAGTTCTTCGGATTTCTCGGTGGCGGTCTCACCGTAGTCCCGGGTCACCGTCATCCGTACATCGTCGCCCACGACCCTCCCCCGGAGTTCCTCAGCCCGGTGGATGGCGG
Source organism: Gemmatimonadota bacterium (assembly GCA_039589815.1). Lineage (GTDB taxonomy): Bacteria > Gemmatimonadota > Gemmatimonadetes > Longimicrobiales > Gaopeijiaceae > JABDNZ01. The sequence continues at coordinate 4,240 of JBDHGR010000155.1, forward strand.
CATGGGCGATGGTGGCGGCGTTCTTCCCTTCCCTCTTGGCCAGGGCAATGGTGACGGCCGGCTCGAACTCCTCACCCCGCCCACCGCCCGGTAGGAAAGCCACGTACTGGTCGGGTTGGGCGGGCCCATCTTCGATGGTGGCCACGTCCCGGAGCCGAATGGCCCGGTCATCCATCACCGCTACCACAACCTCACCCACGTCGTCAGCATTCCTGAGAAGGTGGCCGATGCGAACCGGGACACTCCGGTTCCCGGCCACCAGCTCCCCGGCCGGAAGTTCGGCATTGGCAGCACCAAGGGCCTGGAAGACGGCGCCACCCGACAGCCCCCTGGCAGCCAGGGCCTGGGGGTCCAGGGTCACGGACAGTTCCCGGGGTGCACCCCCGATGACCCAGGTCTCGGCCACATCAGGAATCCGCTTCAGTTCGGCCGCCAACTCTACGGCCTGCTGCCGAAGGAGATATCCGTCTCCCGCGTCACTCCCGCCGGAAAGGGTGAGGGTGAGGATGGGGACTTCGTTGATCCCGTGGAGAGTGACGAAGGGCGGTGTCGCTCCTGATGGAATCTTGTCCATGTTGGCCATGAGCTTCCCGTACAGGCGAGTCAGGGCCAGCTCCGGTTCGGTACCCACCTTGAAGCGGGCCGTCACCATGGCGCCGTCGGTCTGGGCAACGGAGTAGACGTATTCCACGTCCGCCACTTCCCAGATGGCCCGCTCCAGGGGCTCCACCAGGCGCCCCTCGACTTCCTTGGGCGTGGCACCGGGCATTCCCACCGCCACGTCGATCATGGGGACCCGGATCTGGGGCTCCTCCTCCCGGGGCGTGCTCATCACCGCCCCGATCCCCACCACCAGCGAGAAGCCGATGAGCAGAGGGGTGAGCTTCGAGTTCAGAAACCGCTGGGCGATTCCCCCGGAGAATCCAGTCTTCATTGGGCCGCCTCGTGGTTGGAATCCGCGACTCCACCCTCGGAGATGATGATCTCATCGCCGGCGGAAAGGCCGCTCAGCACTTCCAGGCGGCCTTCACTCCCATCTCCACCCACGGTTCGGCCAAGGCGAACCCACCGGAGTGCGACGCCATCGGCCGTCACAACCCGAACTCCCGTGAGTTGGCCGCGGCGTACCACGGCCCCGGACGGGATGGTGATGGCTCTCGTGGTCCCGGTGGGAACCAGGGCCGTTAGGCTGACACCCGTTGGCCAGTCGGCGGGAAGGGTGACCCGCACTTCAACGGTCTTGGACAAGGGGTCGGCCCCTGCCGCCACCACTCGAACCGGCGCATCGAAATCCCGATCGCCGAGAGTGGTCACCCGAACGGTGGATCCCACCTCCAAGCCCGCTGCTGCATTCACCGGGACTGCCAAGCGGCCGTCCCTTGGCCCCGTTTCCTCAACCACCAAAAGGGGCATTCCTGGAGCGGCCACATCCCCCTCATCGATGGAACGGCTCACAATCTCGCCGTCGAAGGGAGAACGAATGGTGGCGTAGGTCCCTGCCGTCTCGACCTCCCTGAGGGTCGCTGTCGCCATGGCCAGCTGGGCCTCGGCCTGGGTGAGTTGAAGGTGGGCCTGGTCCCTCTGGACCTGGGGAACGACATCCTGGGCCAGTAGGGCATCCATCCGGTCCGCATGCTTTTCGGCCTCGGCCCGGGCGGCGCCGGCAACCATCACGGCCGCCTGTGCCTTGGCCCGGTTCGCCGCGATGTCTTCCGTCCCCAGCTGGATGAGGACCTGCCCAACTCGAACCCTGCTCCCCACATCGGCGTTGAGTGAGGTCACCCGCGCCATCATGCGTGTCGTGATTTCAGCCCTGTTCCGGGCCACGACGCTCCCCTCTACGGGGATGCTGAGCTGAATCTCTTCGACTTCCACTGCGACGCCGGTCCCTTGCTCGGTCGGACGCGCATGTGTGGCTTCAGGGGATTGGGATTCCCCACAGGCGGCCAGAAACACCGCCGCCCCGAGAACTGCGATTCCAGCTTTCATCGATCGAATACTCCGTACGCGAGGTCTAAGGCCGCATGGGCGAGAACCAGGTCGCGCCGCGCAGCGAGTTCAGAGAGGGTTGCGTTGGTGGACGCCGCCTGGACGTCCAGTAGTTCCGTGATGGGGGCCGTACCGGTGTTGTATCGGGCCCTTGCTTGTTCCAAGGCGACCTGGCCTTCGGCCGCTGCCCGAGCAGCGACTCCAACTCCTTGTTCCGCGGCTTCCAGCATCCGGCGGGCCTGGAGGGATTCCACTTCTGCCTGCCGATAAGCGGCATCCCGTTCCGCTCTGACGGCCACTTCTTCGGCTTTCGCTGCCCGCACCGCGCCTACGCCAGCCAGCCCGTTGAAAGGCGTCCAGCTGAGTCCGATTCCGATGGTCCAATCACTGCTTCCGCTTCCGAAGGGTGCGTTCTTTCCGTAGTGCCCGACCGTCCCGAATGCCGCCAGAACCGGAAGTTGAGAAGCCCAGGCTTTCTTGACCCCTTTGGAGGCCGCTTCAGCTCCTGCCCTATAGGCCTGCAGATCCCCACGCTTGTCCCAGGAGCAATTGAGCTCTCCCGATCCCACGCCCCCGGCGCAAGCAGACGTCAAGGCGAGATTTGAGAGGTCATCGGTGAGGGTCACCCCGGTGGAATCGGAAAGGTCGAGGAGAGCCTTCAAGGCCGACAGTGCGTTGTTTGCCTGGGCCGTGGCGGAGAGGAGCTTAACCTCGATTTCAGACGCTTTCAGCCTTGCCATTCTTGCGTCCAGACCGGTTACCAACCCCTGCTCGTGCATGGCCTCAGCCCGATCGACGTGTCCGCGGACCGCGGTCAGGGCCGTGTCGAGAGCTTCCACCTGCCGGGCTGCCAGGAGAGCCCCGGTGTACGCTTGGACCACAAAAAAGCGGGTCGCCCCGGCAGCCCGGCGGGCACCGGCCTTTTCGGCCTCTGCAGCCTTCCGTGCTGCCTGGAAACCGAAGATCCCTCCCGGAGCCAGAATCGGCATCTGGATGGTGGCCGTGGCGTTATAACCTGAGTAGGCATCCGGGCGGTTAAGGGCGTCGAGCGAGAGGTCCTCGGCGGCGAAGTTCTCCTGCCTGAGCCTGAGCCCGAAAACGCCCACCGGATCCGTAGTCTTCATTCCCTGCAACCCGAGAGAAACGGCGGGCAGGAACGCCGTACTGGCCTGAAGCGGAAGTTGCGCCCTGGCCTCGGCCTTGGCCTCCTGAGCCTGAAGTGTCGGGTTGCCTTCCAGAGCCCGGGCGATGGCTTCCTGGAGAGAAAAGCTCAGCGTGTCGGGCTGGGCAGTCTGGGTGACCGCAGCTAATAGTAAGATAGCAATGTTCATATGCTTTCTCGCAAAAAAATGACCCCGTCGACAAAGGGCGACCTCTAGGCCTCCGCCAAATCACAGTGACGAATGCAATCCAGAATGTGGCTGACCTTGGGTTCGATGATCCGATAGTAAACGTGGATTCCATCCCGCCTCGATCCCACGATGTCCCACCCCCGCATTTTCGCGAGATGCTGGGAGACGATGGCCTGAGGCAAGTCCAGGCAGTCCTGTATATCCCCTACTGCCTTCTCGCCGTCTTCCAGGAACTCCAGAATCCTGAGTCGGTCCGGATGCCCCACCACCTTGATCGTGTCTGCTGCCTTGGCCAATCCCACCGGATCGAGGGTCCGGATCAGTTTCTTCTTATCCATGGATGATAGCTTAATAGATATATAGATATGTGTCAACAACTGAAAACGGAGGTGAGATGCCCCAGATCAGAACCCGACCCAGACGAGGATTCCGTGGAACCTCGGGTTCGATCGAAATCCTTCGAACTGGGGCAAAGCGTTTACCCAGGGGAGGTAGGGTGAGCGAGCTCCAACCGCCCGCTCTAGAAGGGTCAGGGCAGCATCAACCTCCCCGAGGTGGGCGAGCAGTTGAGCACCCTGGACCGACCCATAGAATCCAGCTCCCTGAAGAGCCGCCACGGTTTCGCCGCTTTTGGAGGGATCCCGAAGAGCCGCCAAGTAGGTTCTGAAAAACGCCGGATCGGTACCCGTAAGCTGCGAGAACCGGTCGAACTCTTCAGCCGATCCTTTCAGGTCTCCTTCCATCGCCAGGTAGCCGGCAAGGATATAGGCAGCCGAGTGCATGTCGGGAGCGAGCTCCAGAGCCCGCCGAAATGATGCTTCCGCGCCTTCGAGGCCAGCACAGAAAAGGAGCATCCCCTTTGACATGTGAGCAGCGGCCGACATGGGCTCCATCTCGAGGGCCCTGTTCACCTGGTCCAAACCCTCTTCCCATCGGCGCTCCGTGGCCAAGTACCGGGCAAACCAGTACCGGGCAACGTGGTTCTCCGGATCGAGGTCGATGGACCTGAGGAAGTCCTCCTCCGCCCCGGGCCGGTCCCAGTGGTACACCCATTTCAGGAAGCCTGACACGGCAAAACCCTCCGCCATCTCCCGCCCGGGCTTCATGGCCTGGTCGAGGGCCGCCTGCACATAAGGAAGGATCTCCTGCATGGGAGGCCCGCCGTACTCGGGTAGGAGCACATAAGCCTTCGCCAGGGCAGCCCAGGCCGGCCCGAACTCGGGATCGAGGAGGAGGGCCCTGTTGAAGGATGTAATGGCGGACTCGAGAGCCTCCCGAGTGCCCTGATCGGACAGGTATCGACCGCTGAGGTAGTCACCACCCAGCTGGCCCGCGATCTCCCACGCTACGCTGTCGAGGACCGTAAGGAAGCCGGCCTTGGGAAGCCGGTAGCTCTTGGTCCAGACACTGTCCATGTCGTTGGCAGACACCAGCCGGACGGCGAGTTCCACGTGATCGCCGGAGTCCCCCACGCTTCCCTCCAGATGGGAGGCCACCCCCACCTCTTCGACCACACCGCCGGCCCCGGTTTCCCCGTTTCCGTCGGAAAGGGCGGATGTCCGGCCCGTCACCCTGAGGCCTGGAATCCGCCTCAAAGCCTCCATCAACTCCTTGGAAACCCCCTCGCTGAGGCGCAGGTCCTCATCCTCCCCCATAAGATTCAGAAAGGGAAGGACTCCCACCGATCCTATGAGGGGGGCTCCATTCGCGGAGCCCGAGTTCCTGGTAGCATCCCAGCTTTTCAGCTCCCACCCGACCGCACCCATGAGGAGAAAGGTGCCCACAACCGCAGCGAGTCCGATCGGCCAGCGTTTGAGGAGCGGTTGGTCAACGATGGACTTCAACTCTCCTTCCGATGCGGGGAGGGTCCGCTGCATCCCCCCCGTAGTGACGTCAAAGAACCAGGCCACCACCATGGCAGGGGGAAACCCGAAGACCGCGACCCACACGATGTTCCTCGCGACCGACTCGGAGAGCCCCAGCGCAGGCACCACAAAGTCCGCGGCTTGGAAAACGACGAAGGTCACCCCGCCGTAAAGAGCAGCTGAGTTAAAAACCCTTCGCCGTTTCAGGTCGGCGAAGAACTTTTGATAGGCCTTCGGTTTGGGTGCCATTTCGTCCAACGGTTCAGGTAGAGATTCGATTCGATCTCGGGGGATCTTCCCCCGTAAACCGGTCTTCGGATGGAGATTCTGGGTAGACTAAAAGACCAGAATACGAAAGAGAGGAAGAGTTTTTCAAGGAAAAAATTCATGAAACCCGTTAAGAAAAAGTTCTCGGTTTCACCCGCCGGACGTCCCCTCGATCTCCTCGAAAACCTCGTTCCCTATCGTGTAGTTCCGCCAATCAATGTAATCGAAATGCCACCATTCGTCCGGATATACGGTGAACCCTTGAGCTTCCATGGCCTCCCGGAGGAGCTTCCGGTACCAGCGTTGGCGGGCGGTTCCTCCCGGATAGTCTACCTGTGAGCGGGGTGACATCTCGTCGAAGCCCGCAGGCATGACCACGACTTCCCCGGTCTCCAGGTGGTAGAGGGTCAGGTCGATGGCGCACCCCCGGTTGTGGCGGGATCCACTGGCAGGATCGGCCACAAAATTCCTGAGCTGTTCTGGCGTGGCGTCCCAGAACATCTTCGTTACGTACCAGGGTCGATACCCATCGTGGATCAGCAAGCCAAACCCACGCTCCGTGAGCCACTCATGGGCCCGGACGAGAGCTTCCGCAGCGGGCCTCTGGAGAAACGCCCGGGGGCTGGAATAGAATACCTCCCCCATGAAGTTGTTCGTGGAAGCGTAGCGTATATCCAGGCGGATGGTCGGATCGAGGTCCACCAACTCCACCAGATCAGAGGGAAGGAAGTCTCCTTCCTCCATCGGCGGCACAGCAGCCAGGGCTTCCTCCCTGAGCTCTTCCGGAGGCCGGGTGGGGATGATTCGAAAGGTCTCGCCCTCCCGGCCTCCGAGATTCAGTTTCTCGAAGACCCGGGTACCGATGGCAAGCGCTTGGACTCCTCCTCCACCCTCCCCGATCCCATCCCAACGGAATGTGAGTGTCCCTCCGTTCCCGGTCATCACAAAGGTGCTGTCCGAAGACGACTCCAGTGCCTGCCCCCCACCCTTCCAAAAGAGAGCATAAAGAGTCTGACCGTCCTCCAGAATCGATAGGGTGTCCATGTTGGAGGCGTATTCCCCGATGAACGACAACCACGCCGCCGGGGGCGGGGCCGGCTCCGGCTCGAAGGCAGCCGGGACTTCGGCTCCGGCTTCCGAGGGAGGCGGTTCGGGCCCGCAAGCCGCAAAGGTGGCTAGGAGCCCAACCCCTACCAGGACAGAAAGGTCGTTAGATTCGAATCGGCCGACTCTCACTTCCCTTCAATCCCTCCGCCACCGGCGGTATCCGGCTTCTCGAAGACCTTGGGGGAAAACCCCCTTAGATGCTTCTCCTTCTCCAGCTGGGATACCCCTTCCGTCATCCATTCGGGAGCGGGAGTCCCTTTCAGGTAGTGGTCGTAGAATTGCCTCATGCGGTACTGGAAGTCGATGCGGTTCTCCAGGCGCCCGAGACTGTGCCCCTCGTCGGGATAGGAGAGCCAGATGATGGGCTTCCCGAGAAACCGGAGGGCGTTATACCACTCCAGGCCCTGCTCCCAGTTCACCGATCCGTCCGCTGTTCCGTGCAGATAAAGGACCGGCGTGTTCATCTGCTCCACCCCTGATATGGGGGATTGATCCCAGTAGAGCTGGAAGTCGTCGTAGGGATTGGTGCCGTACCGTCCCTGACCATAGATGTCATAACCGTGGTTGTTTTGCCCGGACCCGGTGAAGAGCTGGTTGAATTCGCTCACCAGGTTGATGGGAGCGGCCCGGTGCGCCACGGCGGCAAACATGTTGGAGCGGGTGGCGATATACGCCGAACCACCGCCACTGTAGGAGCCTCCCTGCAACCCGATCGCGGTAGGATCGGCATACCCCATCTCGATGACCTTCCGGGTGGCCGCCTCGACACATTCGAGCATATCGGAGTGGGAGCTTCCCACGCGGAAGTGGATGTCCGCCAGGAGGACGAGATACCCGTTACTCACGTAGGCCGATTGGTTCAGCCGGTTGCTGAAAACAGGCACGGAATACGCATGAAGGTTCTGTGAATCCTTCTCATAGAACCGGACGATCATGGGCAGCTTCCGGCCCTCCTCGAAGTTGTCGGGAATGGCCAGAATCCCCTGGAGCGGTAGGCCTGATGCGTTCGTGTAATCAATGAGGATCCGGTGTCCCCAGAGGTACTCCTCCTGCTGGGGGTTCGCCACGGTTACCCGTGTCCGTTCCGAAAGATCTCGGCCACTCACCCACAGGTCCGGGAATTCCTGGAAGGTCTCCACGGTGAATAGGTACCGGTCGGCAGCCTCTGCTTTCTGGAGCCGTCCGAACCGTTTGTCCTCCCAAGCCAAATCTCGGAGCTCCCCGTCCCGAACTTCAAAAAAGCCCGCCTTCTTTGTCCACTCCCCATAGGCGGAGAACAGGAGGGGTTTCTCGAGGTCGATGGACCTCTCATCGGGATCGGTCTGGACGTACCGAAGCCTGATCTCGTCACGGTGGCCCCGGCCCTGGGTAAGGTTCGTTGCCCGGCCACCGCCCAGGGGTTGGACCCAGACGTCGTAGCGAAGGTTCAGGAGCACGGACCGTCCGTCGCTGGACCATCCGGCGACACCATAGGGCGGCTTATCCCCAGGGTGGTCGTACTCCAGGTTGGCGAACCCCACCGGGCCCGACGCGGTGAGGTTCAAATGCTCATCGTTCTCCAACCGGTAGATGTAGAAGTGACCGTCCAACCAATAGAGATAGTGTTTCCCGTCGGGAGAGAACCCGTAGGTCCGCTCGTGTGCCCGGAGGATCTGGTGCCTCTCTCCGGTGCGTGTGTCGATCCGGTAGTAGTCGGCGACCCTGGGTTTCCAGTCGGAGATGAAGTTCGAATCGTCGCGGCCCATGGCCCAGCGGCCATCCCGGGAAACCTCCACTGTCCGCATGGTCTCGTCGGCCAGCGGAACGAGCTTGGCTTCATCCAAATGGACAACGGCCAGGTACGTTCGATCATGATCTCTGGAC
>JBDHGR010000156.1:0-8894 GCA_039589815.1 Gemmatimonadota bacterium
AGGGCCAACCAGGCCTTCCCACATGCGATCGGCGGCCCAGAGGTGCCGGATCATCTGGGCTTCCTGAGAGTCACCTCCAGGTGCATCGGAGCCCACCACAAAATTAGGTCCCCCACCCAGCGCCCGGTGGCATCGTCCACAAACCCCGGCAAGGCGGCCGGTTTCCATGGCGATCTCTTCCAGGTTCATGGCTTCTGCAATGCGAGCCGCATGACTCACCAGGGCGTCCTGGTATTCTTTCCCACCCGGAGGGAAGGCGCCTACACCCTGACGTTCCAGAAGCCAGGAAGCCGCTTCCTGAGCCTTCTCGAGATCTCCCTGGACGACTCCGGTCTGGACGTCCACCGTTTTCGAGAGGTTCCGGTGCATCTCGGGGATGTCCCCGTTCTCCACCCTGGATCCCCACGCACAGCCCCCGACCAGCAACATCGCCAAAACAAGGGAAACGAGCCTGGGTGTTTGGGTGAACCTGATCATGGAGACCCCCCGTTAGGTGTACTCATGCCGGCTGGACACGACTGCATTACCCGCCTGACCGAGAATCTGCTCCTTCTTTTCCCGAACACAATAGTGTCTCGGTAACGTTTTCCTCTACCTACAACTCTGTTGGTTACACTCTTGATCTCCACGGAACTTGACCTTAGAGAATAAGCGGGGAGGAGATAAACATATGGTTATCTGTTTTTCCGACCGGAGGAGATGAAGGTGCTCAAGGGTCTGCTGGCCGCCGGGATCGCTCTGAGCGTTGCAGCTGTCTTTCCAGAACCCATGGCCTTTCCCTTCTTCTTGGCGGTTTTGGGGTTGGTCGTCGGAGTATATCCCGGGATCGCCATGGCTCACCCGGAACAGGGGCACCCCATCTCCCAGTGGGTGGTAGCCATCGCGATCCTCGGTCTGGGCCTCCTCGGTCTGTGGCAGTCTCCCCTCCTTCTGGCCGCGGCATGGCTCTTTCACGCCGTCTGGTCCCTTATGCACCAATTCACGGGTTTGGCTGACGGAGTAACGGAGGGGTACCCGAGCTTCTGCGTGTCCTTCGATTTGGTGATGGCCGCCTTCGTGGCATACATGTGGATGGCATCTCTTCAGGGTTGAGGACCGGAACAACCAAGTGCATAGAAAAAAAGGTCCCGTCCAACCGCGGACGGGACTCCCTTTCTTCGCCGCTCCGCCACCTTCCTCATGGAATCACTCGGACGACCCTCCAGTCTTCGCGTGAAGGGCGAAGGGACCTCCCTGGGGGTCCATGCACATGGCGATCATATCGCCCCCGGGAACCTCCATGGGGCCGTTCCAGACCTGACCACCGAGTTCCGTGACGCGGGCGACGGCTTCGTTGATATCGGGGACCATGATGTAGTAGAGCCAATGGGGCGGACCCGGCATCTCCTCCGGCTTTTTCATCATGCCCCCGTAGGAAAACGGATCACTTGCTTCCGGCCCGAACATCTGATAGATGCCCATCTCACCCATGTCCATGGAATCCGTTTTCTCCCATCCGAAGACTTCGGAGTAGAAACTGAAAGCTGCCTCGGAATCGGTGGTGTAGAGCTCGTGCCACGAAAACTGACCCACTTTCGGTGTCTCCACCTCTCCGGCGGCACCCGCAGCCGGGGTGAAGGGGCAGAAAACGGCTCCTTGAGGATCCTGAAGAACGGCAAAGGTCCCGACTTCGGCCATGGTCGTGGGGGCCATCAAGACGGCGCCCCCGAGCTCTGCGGTTCGTTTTACCACGGCCTCCGCGTCGGGGACGGTGACATAGGCTAGCCAGTGGGTCGAAGCTCCCATTGCCTTCGCCTCCTCGGGCAACTTCGCTCTTCCACCAATGGCCTTTTCACCGGCCGTCCACATCATGTAGGGGCCGCTGCCATCTTCGGGCTCCCCTCCCTCCCAGGGGGAGCTACCCCATCCTGCTACCTTCGTGTAAAAGTCGGCTGCCGCATCGGGATCATCGGTCATGAGGTCGTACCAGACAAAACGTCCGTGGGACACAGGTCCGGGCATCAAGGGCCTCCTGTCATCGATTTGGAAATGTGGGGGGTTTGTCGATCCGAGAGTTCAACCCCCGAGCACGGACCAGGGTTCCCACCCTGGACCGACGCGGCTTACCACCCTGGTCCGAAGCGGTTTCCCTCCCTGTATCGTAGCTTGTGTGTCCCGGGTAGCTGGTAGCGCATGATGGATCAAAACCCTCAAATTGGTGTGATGATGAGATCGCATATTCCGAGAGGTTCCGTAATCCTCCTCCTCTTCCTGTTTTCTGCTGGTCAAGCCTGTGGCAGTCGAACGCCTGGCGATGGAGACACGGCCATGCCCGCTGACACCGCGACCTTTTTGGCTCTCGGCGACTCCTATACCATAGGTGAGAGTGTGGACCCCGCCCTGCGGTGGCCCGTGTTGTTGGCGAAGGCCTTGGAGGGGGAGGGTGTCCCCATAGGTGACCCGGTGATCGTCGCCCGGACTGGTTGGACCACCTCAGAGTTGGCCGCGGGCATCGATGAAGCAGGCCTGACCGGCGCCTACGACGTCGTTTCCCTGCTCATTGGAGTGAACAATCAGTACCGAGGCCGGGACCTGGGGGAATACCGGACCCAATTCATGGATCTCCTATCCCGGGCCGTGGCTTTCGCCGGGGGAGATCCCGGGAGGGTATTGGTCCTCTCCATTCCCGACTGGGGCGTGACACCCTTTGCAGAGGGCCGAGACCCAGGACAGATCGCGTTGGAGATCGACGCTTTCAACGAGGTCGGCCGGAACGAGAGCGAGGCGGCCGGCGTTCGTTATCTGGATGTCACCGGGATCTCCCGGGAGGCAGCTACGGACCCCGGCTTGGTGGCTGATGACGGCCTCCATCCATCCGGGGTCATGTATGCCCGCTGGGCCGCCGCGGCGATGCCCATCGCGCTCGGTATTCTACGCTCCGACCCCGGGGAGGCGGGAAGGTATTGAGGCGATGAGAGACTTTCCGAGCCCCAGCATCAGAGTTCCGTCCGTTTCCACCGAACAGATGGTGGAGGTGGATCGGGTCATGGAGGAAGAGCTGGGCATCGGACTGATTCAGATGATGGAGAGTGCGGGGCGGGGATTGGGTCGCCTGGCGGTCGGTCGGTTTCTGGGGGATGAGCCCAACGGGAAAGAAATCCTGGTCCTGGCGGGGAAGGGTGGGAATGGCGGTGGCGCCTTGGTTGCAGCCCGGCGGCTCGTGGGTTGGGGGGGGCGGGTGCGAGTTCGACTGGCGGAGGAGGCTGGAGGCCTGGACCCCGTTCCAAGCGCCCAACTGAACAGACTCATCCGCATGGGAGTCCCAATCGAATACCCGGCCAGCGGGATCCCCTCTCCCCTGCCCTCTCTACCTTCGGTTGTCCTGGACGGGCTGGTTGGTTATGGCCTCTCGGGTTCCCCCCGGGGCGAGGTGGCGGGTTTGATCCAGTGGTGCAATGAAACCGACGCCCCCGTCCTGAGCTTGGACGTTCCCTCTGGACTGGACGCCACCTCCGGTGAGCCCCTGGATCCGACTGTGAAAGCTGTGGCCACCTTCACTTTGGCTCTGCCCAAAACCGGCCTCCTTGAAGAAAGCGCGCGAGAATGGGTGGGGGAGTTGTATCTTGGAGACATCGGTGTTCCACCGGAGGTGTATGAACGTTTCAGCTGCAACGTGCGGGGCCTGTTCGGCAATGGGGAAATCCTCTCTTTGAGTGGAAATACCAAGGATAAGTGCCATGTGCGCCTGGGATGATCGGTACGCCAAGGATGGATGGGCGTTCGGGACCGAACCCAACGATTTCCTCCGACAGGAAGCCCACCGCATTCCGCCGGGACGCGTCCTGTGCCTTGGGGAGGGCGAGGGGAGGAACGCGGTTTTCCTTGCGGAACGAGGGTACGAGGTTGTGGGCGTGGATCGATCCCAGATCGGAATGGACAAGGCCCAGGCCCTGGCCCAGGAGCGAGGCGTGTTCATTGAGACGGTGGTGTCGTCCATCGAGGATTTCGATCTGACGGAGGGTGAATGGCAGGGGATCATCTCCGTCTTCTTCCACCTTCCCCCCGAACTCCGGAAGAAGGTGAATCAGGCGGTGGTAAAGGGGTTGGCCCCAGGCGGGATCCTGATCCTTGAAGCCTTCACTCCAAGGCAGCTGGAGTTCGAGACCGGCGGGCCCCCTTACCTCGAACGCCTTTTGTCCCTCGCAGACGTGGAAGAGGAGCTCGGCGGGTTGGAGTTTCTCCTGGCCCAGGAAACGGAGCGGGATATCCATGAGGGGCGAATGCACACTGGGCGGGGCGCCGTGGTCCAGGTGGTAGGCCTCCGGACCTGACCCACCTTCGGGCCCTGCTTCATTGGACGCCCCCGCCCCTCGCGTCCAGCCCCGGGCGAAGCTTGCCCGTCGTCGGGTCCGGCTCCGCCCGAAGCTTGCCCGTCATCGGGTCCGGCTCCACCCGAAGCTTGCCCGTCGTCGGGTCCGGCTTTGCCCGGGAAGGTTTCCGCGTTGGCGCCCGTACTAAGAAGGAAACCAGAACGGGAAGAGACCCATGACCTACGTGCCTGTCGTTACTCCGACACCGACACCGCCCCCTTCGCCCCGCACCCGGGAGTTGGCCGGGCTTCTGACCAAAGTCCTGGAGGAGTACAGCAAAGCCCACCCCGCCACCACAAATGCAGAGATTCGCGCCGCCGTGCGTCTGGCCCAGATGTCGGCCGGACCGGACCGGACAAAAGTTGCCGTCGGACTCAGCCTCGGACTCGGGCTGGGGGTGGCATTCCTGATGCTGGGATTGTTCTTTTTCCGGAGCGCCGGCGACGTGGAGGTCAGCGCCATTCTTCCCATGATTGTCATGGGTCTGATCGTGGTTCTGGGGCTCGTCCTCGTCGTGGTGAAAGCCCAGTCCCGCTGAGCCTGGGAGGTCCCGGTTCGGGCCCCGGGGCAGTTAACGCTTTTCTCCGATTGCCCTGGTGGATCACACAAAGGTTCCTAGTTTGTTCTCCACAGAAACGGATCCATCGGTTGTCTTCTCACGCTTGGCAACCCCGGCCGAAGGCTCATGGTCGTCGGCAGCTCTCGAAGAGGGAGAGGAACTAACATGGCCCGTGTGTCAATAAAATGGATGGGTGTCCCGGTGTTCCTTCTGGCCGCACCGGGCCTGTCTGCTCAAGAGGTGGTGCCAGAGATGGCGCCGGAGGTGGGGCCTGCGAACGGCGCTCTGGTCATCGTCGGGGGTTCCATGAGGGATCCGGTCATTCGTGAGCGGTTCGTGGAGTTGGCGGGCGGCGAAGATGCCCGGATCATCGTGGTACCCACCGCCGGGGGCGGAGAAGAATACGACAACGGGAACTGCGGCCTCGGATCCTGGTGGCGGATGGGAGTGCGGAGCGTGACGTGTGTCCACACGAAGGACCCGGAAGAAGCAAACACCGAAGAGTTCATCAAACCCATTCAGGATGCAACGGCGGTATGGTTTAATGGTGGCCGCCAGTGGCATATCGCCGATGGTTTCCTAGGTACGAGAGCAGAGGAGGAATTCTGGAAGGTCCTGGAGCGCGGGGGCGTCATCGGAGGGTCCTCGGCAGGAGCCACCATTCAAGGGTCCTATCTGGTACGGGGAGACACCAGCGGGAACACCATCATGATGGGCGACCACCAAGTGGGGTTTGGCTTCCTGAGGAACACGGCCGTCGATCAACACGTCCTGAGAAGGAATCGCCAATTCGATCTCATCGAGGTCATCGAGGCTCACCCTGAGCTCCTCGGCATCGGCATCGATGAGAACACGGCTATCGTGGTTCAGGGGGACGAGTTCGAGGTCATCGGCGCCTCCTACGTCCTCATCTACGACCACGAACAGATGGCCGGGGACGGCGGCCGTTTCTACTTCATCCCGCCCGGAGGGAGGTTTAACCTCCTTACACGGGAACTCGTGCCAAGGGGGAGAAACCGTTAACCCATGGATGGCCCCCGGCCCCAGGGATGGCTCGGAGGTAATTGATGGTTGATGGGAAGTCAGGGGCCCTCGGTCTTTTTCATCCGCTACCCCGGTAGGACCTGTACATGCACAGGGTGGTGTGATGTGACGGGTGAGGACCATTGGCTCCTGGGTGTCATTTCCGACACTCATGGGCTCCTTCGGCCCGAGGCCGTCAACGCCTTGCAGGGCACCGATCAGATCATCCACGCCGGGGACATCGGGGATCCAGGGATTCTGGCCCAGCTGGAAGAACTCGCGCCCGTCACCGCTGTTCGGGGGAATATGGATTGGGGAAGGTGGACAAAGGATCTGCAGGGGACGGAGGTTCTCGAGGTGGGTGAGATCTCTATTTACGTCCTTCACGACTTGGAGGACCTGGACCTCAATCCGGAAGCCGCAGGGTTCTCCGCCGTGGTGTCCGGCCACACCCACATTCCGGTGATCAGCCAGAGGGCCGGTGTCCTCTATTTGAATCCTGGGAGCGCAGGCCCGGTTCGAGGATCCAAACCAGTGTCGCTAGCCCTCGTGGAAGTGAAGCAGGGAGCCTTGGAGCCACGGATCGTCGATCTAGTTTGACCGACTCAGAGAGGGATTCCCGAGCCCTCGCTCCGGTCTAACCGATCAGCTCCCGAGCCCTCGCCCATATCTGGTCGAACATCCCCTCTGTCAGCTTTCCGGTGAAGGTGTTCTGCTGGCTCGGGTGAAACGAGGCGAGAAGGGTTAAGTCTGGTCCGACTACAATTTCCAACCCGTGGCGGAACCGAGTCCGGGGAGAAGGCAGGGTTTCGCCTGAGTCCTTGAGGATCCGCCAGAGTTGGTCGAAGGCGAACTTCCCCAGGGCTACCGCGACCCTCACCTGTGCCATGACCGCCAACTCCTTTTCCAGGAATGGCCTGCAGGCGTCCCGTTCCGTCGGCGAGGGCTTGTTTCCGGGAGGCGCGCAGCGGACCGTAGCAGTAATGAAGCAGTCGGTCAGGGTCAGGCCGTCCTTGCGGTGAGTGGACTCGATCTGGTTCGCGAACCCAGCCCGGTGGAGGGCGCCGTACAGCCAATCACCCGACCGATCTCCGGTGAACATCCTTCCCGTGCGGTTCGCCCCATGGGCCCCCGGGGCCAGGCCCACCACCAGGAGCCGTCCGGTGGGATCCCCGAAACCCGGTACCGGCCGGCCCCAGTACTCCTCGTCCGCGAAAGCGGCCCTCTTCTTCGAGGCCACCTCCTCCCGCCAGGCTACGAGACGAGGGCAATTTCGACAGAGGACCACCTCTGCCTGGATCTCATTGATGCTCGCCGTGGGTTCAGGGCGCTTCATTGGCCGGTCAGAAACGGAGAGAGGTCATGAGGTAGGCCACGTTCCCTGTCCCCTCCAGCCGACCGAGCTCCTCCATGGCAGTCCCGGCCCAGGTGAGGGCGTACCCTACTTCAAGGTCCAACGCCTCGCGGAACCGGTACCGCACCCAGAGGTCCACTTCTTCGGCAAGCTCTTGGTTGGATAGTTCGCCCTTCTCCTCCGTTCGGAAGCTGTGGAGGTCCAGGTTTACCGATAGGAGGGTGGTTGGGTGGTACTCCAACTTCAGAGCCCTGTCTATGAGGCCCAGGCCACCCGTGTCCACGGGGATGCTCAGGAAATAATCGGCTCTCCCATAGTACCGGTGCCGGCCTCCAAAGAGCGTCGAGAACGCGTCCGCCTTGCCGTCGGCTGCGTCTGAATCTCCGGAGAGGTGGTCGTACCAGAGGGTGAGAGTCCCCTTTTCCTCCAACAAGTGGATACTCCCTCGGGCGGCCAACATATAGGCGGAGACGTTTTGCCCGGTCTCCTCACCGAACTGCCACATTCCCTGAACCCGGAAGGAGAGATTCCCCGAACGTTTCTTCCAGGTAGGCCCTAAGGTGGTCCGGTGAGCTTCCTCCGACGCTCCAGATCGGTTGTGGACGGCGAGAAGCTCCAATGACCCGAGGTTCTCTCCCGGGACGGTGAGCCAGACTGCCGTGAAGTCGGCACTGTAGGCATGGATGGGCGTGGAGCCCTCTCGGAGCCTCAAGTACACCAACTCTACGCGGGCACCACCCATGGGGCGGTCCCAACGGACGCCGTCGAAAGATTGGCCGGCCTGGCCCCAGTCGGGGGCGGCGATGAAACGCCCCTCTCCCAGGGCCACCTCCTGCCTTCCTGCACGAAAAGACCCCCCGATTCCTGGGAGGGAATCCACTTCAAGGTACGCCTGGTGGAAATCCACCGCGTCGGCGGCACGATCCCGGCTGCTGACCTCCTCACCCCAGAAGCGAAGGTCCTGAACCTGGAAGAAGAGACCGAGGCCTTCCTGCAGCCGGGCGTCCAAAGACAAACGGGTCCGCATGGAGATCCAATGGTCCCACTGCCCCAGGACCGGCTCCCGGCCGTACAGTCTCGGTCGGACCTCACCCCCCCAGGTCAAGACCGGTTGGCTTTGTCCAGCAATCGGTGGAGGGGGCATAAGGCTGACCAGTACCAGCCAGACAAGGCTCAGGGATGGTCGAAACCACCGGACGAGGATCAGAGGTGGACGAAACCACGCAGCTGCGTGGCGGAAGGAAGTCATATCGCGTCCGTACTGCAATGGGTCCAGAGTGGGGGGTCCGTGCAGGTCCCCTCAGTTTCGCGAAGCCGAAGATAAAGGTTCGGTTACGCTCCGGCAGCCCGTGACCAGCCTCGGATTCTCCCGGTTCTCCCGCGGTTCGGAGGCGATGGAAGGTGTCCGTGGGCGTGGAAGGCGTCCGGGTGCGGTCTACGGGTCGATGTTCCGTCTTCCCACTGTACCTAACGACCCTTCCCATCGCGCGGTCCTGTGATCCTACCGGTCCCGGGGTTTTCCTATTGCGCCAACTCAAGCGGCCAACGTGTTGCGCCCTCTTCTCCTGATAGCGCCCATCCGTGCATGGGAACGTCCCACCTCTCCCCG
>JBDHGR010000157.1:0-10156 GCA_039589815.1 Gemmatimonadota bacterium
AGAGTGTGGAAACAATCCTGATCGTTGCATCGCTGTACTGTCGGCATCGTACCAAGGGAGGAGTTGAGTTATGGACCTCCAGATCCTCGCTAACCTCGCTGAGATCGTAGCAGCAATCGCCGTCCTGGTGACCCTGGCCTATCTGGCGGTTCAGGTGAAGCAGGCCAAAGAGCAGATCGCCCTGGGAGGACGGCAGGCCCGTGCTGACGCTGCTCGAGAGGTCTTGGGATCGGTGTCTGAGACCGAATACCTGGCTCCGATCTTCGCGAAGCTCGACGACTTCCCGTGGGGTGACTTTGGGCTTGAAAGCCTTGAGGACACGGCACGATTCGGCGCATGGTGCCACGCGTGGATGCGAACTGAGGAGCACAACTTCAGAGCCTTGCCCGAGTCAGAGCGGGCGAGTCAGGACCAGCTGCTCCTCATGTGGCTCTCCACTTCTTGGGGGACGAGCTTCTGGTCACAGGTCAAAGCAATCTACGACGGGGACTTCGCGGCGTATGTTGATGGACTCCAGCAACGCCTCCAAGCGGAGCCCCGTTCTACGATGGACATCTTCAAGGAGCGGTAGGGCGGCATACGCAACGGGGCACAGACCATTGATGGCGGTGCGATCCCTAACACACGAGTGCATCTGACGGGGCTTCCTTCGAGCGCGTCTCCTTGAGTTTCCGGGCGGCTGCTAGCATCCTGCCCCTTCACCAGAAACGCAACATCCTTAGGGTGCGCCGTGAAAGGTACAGAAATGGAACATCCACGCTTCCGCAATAGGTGGGGCTCTTTGAGGCGCGTGCTTGCCGAGGGAGTGGTTATTGTCGGCAGCATCTTACTAGCATTCTCGATCGATGCTTACTGGGAGCAGAGGGGTGAGCGGGCAGAGGAGCATACCTTGCTGGTCAATCTGGAAGCTGAGTTCACGGAGAACCTGGCCAGACTCGATCGCCTGCTGACATTCCACGAAAGAGCTGAAGCATCCGGGGCTAGACTCCTTGACATCGCATGGAGTCGTGAGAACTACCCGGAGAATCAGGTTATCGATTCTCTCTTGGTAGCTGTGTTCTTGGTGGGTGGCACTTTCAACCCCTCGTCTGGCGCACTCACCTCATTCCTAACCTCCGGCAATCCTGAGTTGATCGGGAATCAACACCTTCGGGATCTTCTGACCTCCTGGCCGGGCGTAATCCAAGACAACGAGGAGGACGAATCCCGCGTGATGCGGCTGATCGATGACCGGCTCACGCCTTTCTTGCTTTCCCACGCCTCGTTGGCCCAGGCATACGCGGCTGACGCAAGTGGAATCGAGATGTACGGGACCTTTGAAGCCGGACCGGAGAGAGTCGATCTCAGGAGGGTCGTCCAGAGCCGAGAATTCCGGAACCACGTGGTGACACGTGTGACGCTCGAGAGGCTCGTGAAGCGAGAATACGCAAAGCTGGGATCCTCAGCCGATGAGATCCTGGCGCTGATCAAAAACGAGATCGGGCGTGATTAGCCATCGACAGCCTAATCACGCGATAGCTTCTTCTCTGGGGAGATAATAGTCAACGGATTTTGGGATAGGGGCCCCCAAAAAGGGGGTTCCGGTTTTTCTGACCAGCCTCCATTACTGTCGATTCAACTGTCGGTAACTGTCGGTTTTACTGTCGATTCGAGGCGGCAGATTCCGGCATAAGACTAAGCGAAGAACGGCAGATTGTGTGATCCGTCAATGGTTTATGCAGTTTCTTGCCGTGATTCGGCCTTGTTTGACTGGGCTTTGCAAGCCAGAGGTCGCCGGTTCGAGCCCGGCTGGCTCCACTCCTCTAACATCTTGTGATATAAGTATTTATAAGCACCCCTTGGTCAGATCTTTGCGAAGGGGTGTACATGTAACGCTGCATGTTCGGGGTGTTTTTCCGGCGGAAATAAACCAGAGGCACGTGGTCGCTGAGTCCTGGCCACGCCGTTTGGCCAAACGCGATGCTGGCGGTCTCGCCTGGGTGAGGCTGATCCCGGTGGTTTGATACCACTCCTTCCTTCCTCGGCCCTGAAACGCCCAGCTTACCGCCTGCTTCCTCCATCTCTAGCCCACCCTCCCCGCCGGTGGCTCCCGTCCCAGATACTCGGTAGGTCCCTGGATCGCCCGGAGGATCGCTCTTTACGAGAGTCCCGCTGCATCAAGAAATGGGGGGAAGAGCCATCCTTTGGACGGCCTAAGCCCGAGCCGCTCTAGTGGAGTCCGGCGTTGCGAGCGTGACGGCTGAAAGGAGGGTTCGGGAGGGATTCCCGCATCAGCGTCGGAATGATACCGGTCGCATATTGTGTCGATGGTTCACGTCTCCTCTGGCCTGTTCGAGGCGAGGCCCTGCTGGACGAGCGTGCCATCGTAGCGTCCAAGAGCACACTCTCGGATGGTCGCAGACGAGGTGCGGATGCAGCAAGTGTGGTTTATCGCCGACACGGTTTGATGGGTCAGCGTGGAGGGTCCAGGCCGAGCGGGGATTTCAAACTGTGGCCTGTGTGATTAGGAAGAAGAGGGGTAGGCCCAGTCGCCAGGCGGAGGCTTCCCCGGCCTGGCTGGAATCTTGCAATCTTCCATTGTTTCGAGTGATGTTACCCCTAGAAAAAAAACCCACTGGCCGCAAGGCCGGGACCCAAAGCAAAACCGGGGGTCTTCTGGGAAGGTCCCCCACAAGATCGCCCGGCTGTCGATTGAGGGACCGCGTTCTCCAATGAAGGAGGTTCCTCGTGCAGCTGCTGGCGCTGAATGACCCATTGGCGGAGGAACCATGACCTTCAGCCGGGAGGTTCGCCACGACGGCTTGAAGCGGTCAAGGATAATTCACGGACCGGACCCCCACTACGTTCAGCGAAAGGCGAGAGCCCAGCTCGATTTCTGGGAAAGCTTATGGGCACTCTTTACGGGTCGGGGGACCTCGGCGACCGGAGGATGGTCGGGGCCGGAACCGGAGAACATTCCCTCTACCGATGAGGAGGGCCACCGGATTGCGGCTATCCTTACGGCAGAAGCACAGAAGGTCTTGGAGGAACTGGGTGAGATCTTTCCGGGGAGGCCTTCACCGGGCACTCCCAACCGGGACGACCTGGAGCTTTTCCAGGAAACTCCTCCCGAACAGCCCCATCTACCCGATCCGAAGCCCAGGCCGCTGCCCACCGAGCAGAGGTTCCAACCGAAGCTGAGCTTTTTCGACAGACTCGTCCCGGGGCGAAGGAGGATGCTGGAAAAGGAAGCCGCCACCCGGTTCCAGAAAGCATGGGCGGCTTGGTACGAGCAGGAGCGGGAGGTGCAGGAGGCCCTGGCGGCACACCAAACCAGATTCGAGGAATGGGACCGAAGGAGGTCCGATTTCGAGGCGGAGCATCGAAGGTTGCTGGGAAACCGAAAAGAGTGCAAAGGGGAATCGGACCTAAGCGATCCGTCCGGCATCATTGATCACTTCTCGAGTCTCCTCGCATCTGCCCGGCTTCCGGCCTGGTTCCCGAGAGAAGCAGCTATCTCAGTCGAAGAAAACTTGAGGATCCTGAATGTGGATTACAGGCTCCCAGCCTTGGAAGATGTTCCTTCGCTAGCCAGTGTCACCTATCGGGATGACCAAGGAGGTTTCCTCGAGGAGCATCTCTCGGACGCCGATCACACAAAAGCGTACGACAGTGTGGTCTACCAGTTTGCCCTCCGTACGGTCAAAGAGATCCTCTCAGACAAGAAAGGGCAGGAGTTGAGGGCGGTGACCTTCAACGGATGGGTCGATGCACTGGATCTTGCCACGGGAAGGAAGAAGAAGATCTATCTCGCGACCCTGGAGGCGGAAAGGGACCGGTTCGCGCAGATCGTCCCAGATCGCGTGTCCCCACAGGCCTGTTTCAGGGCAATGGGTGGAGTCTGCGTCGGCCACCCTCACCAGGTCCTGGCAACGCCTCCCATCAGAGCCTCGGCAAGAGAAGATTCCGGCACGTCCGAGGCTCCGGCGGATAAGGCAGGCACGCCCGATCCCGACCTCACCGCTACGTCAGCACACGAGTTTCGGCATCTCATGTTGGGGATCCTCGAACAGAAGTTAATGCCGGACGGAGGGGATCTTCAGGTCACGGTTGTCCGCGAGGACGGGAGCCTAGAAGCCATCGGACGGAGCCCCGTCTCAGAGGGAAGCAGGGTTGTTATCTTCCACGTTATGCGGTCGGTCGCCCCCGTGGCAGAGAGGCCCATGAGAGATCTTCTGGATCGCATGACCCGCGAGAACGCAGTTCATGGCGTGTTCCTGACTACCGGACATCTAACCTCGGGGGCAAGAGACCTGGCACGGGGAAAGTCCGTCTCTCTTTTTGACGGTGATGACCTGGTACAACTCCTCAAGTTTGAGCCAGGGCCCGACCTTCCTCCACCTGGAGAGCCGTTGGGCGACCAGGACTACATGGGGCTCAGACCTCAATAGGATCCGCCCTTGATGTGGGACAGATCGCGGAGCAAGGAGTCCTTTGCGATGATGTGACCGAACGGAGATTCCGGGTCACGGGTCCCGAGGCGATTCCATTTCCGGAGGCAGTTCGGCGCCAAGGACTTGTATGGGGGAGGCCAATTCGTTTCCGACGAATCCCGCTTACTCCGCTGCGCATCGCTGCCGGTCTCGGCAAACCGGTGAGCGCCTATGTCTAAAAGCCCCCATTCGTACAAAACAGGATTCCGGTCCACCGCAGTTACTCCAAGATTACTCCAACAGAAATGGCCCAGGCTTTGGTTCACCTGGGCCGTCTCCTGAGCATCTGGGAGAAAGCTGGAGGGAGATTGCCTACTCCCCTGTCGGAGAGGGAAAAAGTCCTAGTTGAGACAGGAAAGCCACGTTATCCCATTCAATACTTAGCTCTGCAATTCTCCCGCCTTCGATCCTAAAGAACCCGGCAATCCTGACTTCCCCCTTCTTTCCGGTAGCCGGAATATCTCCCATCGGACCCATCTGTGTCCCCGAGTAGGTTCCCATGAAACCGACTTTATCTCCTTCGGCGATCATGGTATCAACCGTCACCCGTTGGTCGGGGAACGTCTCAAGAAAGGACTGTTGAAGTGCTTTGAACTCCTCAAGCGATTCCACTTTCACGTCCGGTGTCGCCTGACAGTGCCGCTTGAAGTCCTCGGTAAGAACGTCGTCAAGGGCATCCCAATTGGCAGAGTTGATGGCTTCGCCGAACCTTCTGACTAAGTCCTTGTTGGCTTCGATTCCCATGCTTTCCTCCTACGTTCCTGAAAGACCAATTCTTTGGCTCGGAAGGTGTGGGTTAGCCTTCGGCTGGTGCTTCCCTCGGTCCAGCCATCAACCGGCTTATCCTCCACATCCCATCTCTCTGCTTCTCCCACCTTACGAAGAAGAAGTTGGCGACTTCCAGTTGTGCCCCATCAGGGAACTGGAGCGACTCATCATACTGGCCGATCTGGTATGCGGCGTCTCCGTGAACGAAGACCTCAGAAGACTCCATCTCAAAGGTGAGAACCTGTCCACCGTCTGCCCAGAAGTCTCTGGCGAAATCAAAAAGGTCGCTCCCACTCAGATCCATACCGGGCTCCAAGATCCTTGCGTCCGGCGTCCAATAGGTTGCCCACCCCTCATAGTAGTCCATTCCCGGGCCGTCATTCATATCCCCCATGACCACCCCTCTCCTGCCCGAATCCAACCACTCTTCCACTCGACGACGGACCCAGGTGCATTCCGCAATCAGTTTCCTGCGGTTCCGCTGGTTCTCCAACTCCCATCGGGCCATGTCCATCACATCGAAGATCCCCTTCGACTTTAAGTGGACAACCATCAGGTTGAACTCGAACCCATTCGACGTGACCCTGGCTTCCAGGGGCGGCCGGTAATGCTCGTAGACTTCCTTGACGCGGTCATCGTCGGTATCAAACCGAAACTCCTCGTCGAAGGGCGGATTCTTGAGGTCGTTGGCGTCTCCGCCCGGAGAGTGATCGACCTCCACAGTGTTGGGATCAAACAGGACGCCGAGTTCCTGACTTCCCGGGGATACAAAGCCCATCATAGCCTCACTGGCTCGGATCCCGATCGCAGCCGCAAAGGTCTCCAGCCTAACCACCGTCGACTCCGTGCCATCGGCCTTGGTGTTGGGTGCCTCCACGATCCCGATCAGGTCAGGATCGATGGCCTGCAGGACCGCCTGTAAAGCGTCGATCTTCTCCGTGGATGCATTATCGCCTTTCAGGTTGTTGGAGTCCCCGTGGAAGATTTTGTTGAGATCTTGAATGTTGTACGAGCATAGACGCAAAGGCATACAATACCCCCTTCCCAGGACCGGGAGGTTTGGGATCTACACATCTTGGGGAGGCAAGAGAATCCTACTAGTTCGGTCCCTCCCTCACAAGGAACCGCTTAATTGCTTAATCGGCGAGTCGATGAAGATCAGGAATGGAGACCAGAATGTCTAGGACCGGCTTCGCGCAGAGTCCAGGAACGGATGTGCTCCCGACGTGGTGGATCTTAAGGACAGATCGCCCAAGTGTTGATCGGAGTTCGCCGAGACTCTGCTCGAAGAGCGTCGGCCATCGGGAGTCGTATGAGACGACCCTTACCGTGCCGCTTTCTAGCCCAAGTGCATCTTCCGTGGACATCGCCCCCGCCTTTGGCGCTCTCAAACGGTTTGCGATTCTGCTGTGGACCAGCTTAGTTGCCGTTACCGCGAACCGAAAGTCGGCGCCCTCGAAAGCAAGCACCGGCAGCAGCGATCGCGAGACGGCGAGTCGGGTATGGACACTTTAACGACCACTCTACGCATAGTCGGGGAAGGCGCGAATGACCGTCAATTCTGTGATAAAGCTTCTCGTTCTGCCTGCTGTATCGTTCGGCCTGCTCTATTATCCGGCTCTCACGAGGATCTCGCCAACTCTCGCGTCGCCGTACCCCAAGGCTGATGTTGCACGGCGGGTGCTCGCCGCTGCTCTTGACGGATCCCTGTTCCTGACGAGCCTGTACTTCTTTTTTCATGCAGAATCGGCCTGGTTCATCGTTGTTGGAGCAGCGTATGTCGGGATGCGTGACGCGATGCGAGGACGAAGCGTTGGGAAGTTCTTCGCCGGGTTGGTGGTGATCAGCCTTGAGACCGGCAAGCCATGCTCGTTGGCGGGCTCGGTGACACGAAACCTCGTCTTCCTCTTTCCCGGTGTGAATCTCGTGGCGGTTGTCCTCGAGGTCGGAACCGCGGTGAGAGATCCCTGGGGCTACCGCCTGGGAGACAGGCTGGCGCGAACTCAGGTCGTAGCGGGATTCGGTGCGAGAGACCTGGCGGCGTCTTTCCTTCGTTGGTGGGCCGCGCCAACGATCAGGCCGCACGGCCGTCGCACCCACCCAGTCTCAGGATCCTACTCCTCAAGTCGACCTACCTGAGTCAACAGTGCTCCCCGTTGAGCTCGCCGTCTAACGGGTGGTGTTTCTGCTGCGGTGCAGGATGTGTGCGGGCGCCCGGAAACTCAAGGGAGATTCTCTCGGAGCCTCCACCGACAGCAGCAAACGCGGTGTTGGAGTGCGGCCAACGCCTTGGTCTCTGCTTCCCCCCCAAGCGTCGTTCGTGGTAACTTCGCCGCGCGTTATCCCGGCTGCTTTCGAAGTACGTAGTGGCTGCCACCACCGTCGACCCGCATCACGGTGGCAGGGCCTTCGTCCCCCTCGCGCTCGAAGGTGACGACCTGGACCGATCCCAGGTAGAAGGCCCACCCCTCTGACCACGCCAACGGTGCGGGCTGGCCCCCTTCCGGTCCGGCAAGGAGTTGGCCGTCCTTTGCGCTCACCGTGATCGTGAGCTCACCGCCGCGAGACGCACCGGAATAGGTGCCGGCCAGGGCCTCCGCGTTCCCTTCAAAGGGCCGAGTTTCACGCGGGACACGGGGAAGAAGTACGTCCACCATTTCCATGGACAAGGCCGCTGGGGAGAGATTTCCGGCCGTGTTGACGAGCATCACCGTCATCAGGTCGTGCTCCGGGTAGTATCGCGTGTCCGACACGAACCCGGCGATTCCACCACCGTGGCTGATGACGGGCCGCCCCCCGACATCGGGCGCAAGGGAAAGACCCATCGCATACCGAACCAGCGTGCCGTCGTTCAGAGGGGTTGGCGTGATCATATCGTGATAGCTCGCATCGGGAAGGACCTGCCCTCCGTGGAGGGCTTGGAGCCAACGCGCCAGATCACCGACGGTCGAACAGAGCGAGCCTGCTGAGAAGGGCCAGACATGGCTGGTGTACGGACGCCGCACCAGGCCGTCGGGGGCTAACTGATAACCGTGGGCTCGCCTCTCCACGACCTCACTATTCGAGCAGTAGCTCGACCGAGTCATCCCGAGTTCGGCAAACAACTCCTCCTCGATGTACTCCTCATAGGTCACCCCACTTACCTTCTCGATGATGTGCCCGAGAAGGATGTACGCTGAGTTGTTGTAGATCAGCGCCTCGCCGGGCTCGAAGAGGAAGGGGGCATTCCCGAAGAGGGTGACGAGACTATCCCGGGGGAGGTCCTGACCCCGGATCGCGCGGAAGGCCTGCATCTCGGTCACGCCCTGGATTCCCGAGGTGTGATCGAGCAGCCGCCGGATCGTAACCCGGTGACCTTGTGTTGGATAATCAGGTAGGTAATCCGTCACCTCGGCGTTGAGATCGATCTTGCCTTCATCCCGCAGCTTCAGGATCGCAGCTGCCGTGAACTGCTTGGTCACCGAGCCGATCTCAAAGACCGCGTCCTCCGCCAAAGGGACATTCCATTCGAGATCCGCTTCTCCATAGGCCTTCATCAACACCGTGTCGCCAGCCTGAACGACGATGACCGCGAGGCCGGCAACCCGCCCCTCCACGAGCGGTGACTCCGCGATGGAGTCCATGAGTGCGATCTTCTCCGCCCAGTCGCCGGTTCATGACTGGCTCCAGTTGCGGGGGGCAGGAGATATCCGATAAGCAGGGTTAATGCTGGACACCTTCTCGGTGCAAGGCCCGGAGGTTCCCGGAAGACCTGGCCACTGCTCTCAAACGGTTTGGGTTCCTGCTGACTTTATAAGGCAAGGTTGGCCTCACCTGGGCCGGCGGGTTACGCTGAATTTCTCGAGGATTCTGCGGCACCTAGTTCACACGGTCGTCCCTGCTGCGAGGGAGCCAGGACGCGTACCTGTGAAAGGCCGGCTCCGGGTCGCAGCGCTCCTGATAACGCTCCATCTGGTCAGCCAGCCACTGCACCCACTCGTTGAATTTGTCGCGTCCCTGCTCGTTCCTGGTGTCCTCAGTCCAGCCACGCAATCGGAACCAGGCACCGAGCAGTACACCTCCCATGAGTTCCCATACCATGGGTAGGGACACCAGGCGACGATGCACCATCAACCCGACTGATTCAACTGTGAGGCTCACCAACATCGCGGCGTCCTCGTATTCCGGGCCGCGCTCGCGGAGACCCTTGGCATCCAATCCACAAGGTAAGGAGAGCACGAGTCGTAGCGCTCGGGCGAATTCGGCATCATGGAACGACCGAGAAACCTCGATCGCCGAACGGGCCCGCCGCTGCAGCCGGAACTGCTGCAACTGCATCACGCCGAACCCAAAGCCGCCAACGACAACGACGGCTCCAATGACCTCAGCTAGGTTGGCAAGAGTATTTAGGTCCACGGCCCATCCTCCGAAGAATCAGGTCAGACAACCATCACGCCGCCCCGCCACCGAACGGTTTGTGGTTCTGCTGCGGTGCAGAATGTGGTTAGCCGCCCGGAAACTCAAGGGAGATGCCCTTGAACCATGCACCGACGGCAGCAAACGCGGGTTATCCAGATTCGGCGTCACCCACTCCCGTGGTCTATGCTAAATCGAAGAAGGTATGGGACGTCGAGATCATCGGTCTCGGTCCCCCAAACCCTGGTGGATTCCGCCGCGAGCATCTGGAAGCCAACCGGCAGATCGACTCTTCCTCGGGGCACCCCTGAAGCATCAAGGACATACCACTCCACGGTCTCCCCAACATCCGGGCGCCCCCGCAACCAATATCCCCCGTCCATCCCGATCACCATTTGAGTGATGGGCGGCCAGTAAGGAGGAGTGTAGAGTTCAGGCTCCGCCCACGTCCGTAACCGAGCGGCGGTAACCCCTCCCATCACGTTGTATTCGGCCCATTGATTCACCTGGTGATCCAACGT
>JBDHGR010000158.1:0-8766 GCA_039589815.1 Gemmatimonadota bacterium
CCGGGTTCCTGCTCCGGAGCAGACGTAACAACCGGTGACGACCTCGCCGAGACCATTGCTAGTGACGGTACGCCCGACGGCTACCAGATCTGCGCCTCGGGTGCCGACCTCCTGGGCAACGTTGGACTGGCCTCCGGTCCATCCAACTGGTTCGGTGTGGACAAGGTCGCTCCGCTTTCGAGGTTCCATGGCACCACCGCGGCTACGCCCGCCATCGTTGGGACGAGTCCGACGGTAGCCATCACCCCGAACACCACCATCTATGACATCGCCGCAGGAATGCCTTATCTCACCGACGTATGGGGCCTGGAAGGACTGGACCTGCGGTCAGGCTTCAACCAGAACGCCGTTGCCGGATTCCCGGCCGGCCAAACCATGACGCATCAAACCGGCCTGTTGAACCTCACTGCGGCTGGCCCGAGCGCCATGAGCATGATCCTCTCGGACAACTACGTTCGAACTGCGGCTGAGTGGGCCTTCCACGATGGCTTCGCCACCCCGGGGTACTACTCGTACACGGGTATCGTGACGGACCGTGCGGGTAATTCGACAACCCCGTATGTCCGGAACTGGCTCACCGACGACGTGACGCCCCCGAGCATCACGTTCGCCACCTTCGCAGCCACCTTCTATGCCCCGGGTACACCGGCCGACTTCGTGATCTTCGGTGCGGACGACCTGGAGGTCATCGTTGCATCGTTCACCGTCGACTACCCGGTGGTGACTGCCGCCAGTGGTAGCCTGCAGTACGACTTCACCGTCGGTGCGCGCTGGGACGGCCTGAATCCGTACGACGCCACGGCCTTCTCCACGGCCATCACGGGCGTGAGCGTTCAGGTTCCGAATCTCATTGGCCGGATGGACTTCACCTGCTCCGGGGCGGCCGTGCCGTATCCGAGCTGTGCTGTGGCCAATGCTCTCCCGGTTACGCTGACTGACTTCAACGCCGGCGGCACCGATGCCAGTAGGCTTCCGGTGGGTGTCACGCCCATCAGCTTCGAAGACGCGGGTGGCAACCTGAGCGGCGGCGCGGCTCAGATCCCGTTCAACGTGCTTCAGTTCAGCGATTCCACTGCTGCTCCGTGGGATTGGGCGGGTGTGCCGGACATCGACTTCTGGCAGATCAAGCCGAACGGTGCCACGGCGTTCTTCGCTGAACACACGGCCTCGACCTCCATCGAGGATCCGTTCTTCGACTCGATCATGCTGGTGCTGGATGACACTGCTGGCACGGGTTCCATGATTATCTGCGGCAACTTCGGAGTCCAGACGCTGTCGGACAACGGAATCAACCGGTTCTGGACTGCCGGTGCTGGCCGCCCAGGCGCATTGACCCAGTGCGGCATGGCACAGACCGCTAACCCGCTTGCCACCTACCACGCCGTCGGTGTGAGTGGGGATGCAATTCTGGTCAGCAACGGTATCCTCTAACCTTTCACCACCCTGGCCTGGCCAGGGTGCGAGGAAAGAAGCGACCCCCGTCCGGCTTCGGCCGGGCGGGGGTTCGCCTTTTGGTGAGAGAACCGGTGGCGTAGAGACGTTTGTATTGGAATGGTTGGGGTGGAAGCGTTGGGGGTGGAAACGCTTGCACTCGTGGACGTGGGTGCAGCGAAAGGGGTGGTGGGCCTAAGGGAGAACTCCCTTACCTCGTGGACAGCTCCTTCAGACCCGCCTCCACCTCTTCCAGGAGGTTGATCTTGGCCTCATACGGGAGGAACGCGGATTGAAAGCCAAGAAGTGACACTTCCTTGAGTTCCTCCCACCCGAGTCCGAGGTGCTGGTGGGCCAGCCAATACTCTTCGGTGAGAGTGGTGCCGGAAAAGAGCCGGTTGTCGGTATTCAGGGTCACCACCAGGCCGGCATTGAAATAGCGGCGGAAGGGGTGCTCACCGAAAGCCTGTGCGACCCGGGTCTGAACGTTGGAGGTCAGGCAGACCTCCAGCGGGACTCGAAAGTCGTTGACGAAGCTCTCCAGGGCGGGGTCTTCCAGGAGCCGGGTCCCGTGGCCGATTCGCCGGGCGTGGCACTCGTGGAGGGCCTGGGATATGGAGTCGGCTCCGGCGGCTTCTCCCGCATGGATCGTGACAGGAAGGTTGTGGCTGGCAGCATACTGACAGGCTTCCCTATGGGCTCTGGCCGGGTACCCGGGCTCGACTCCGGCAAGATCGAAGGCTACCACGCCCTGGTCCATGAACTCCACCGCCAACTCCGCCATTTGCACGGAAACCGACGGGTCGAAGCTCCTGATGCCGCAGATGATCAGCCCGGTTCGGATCCCGAGATCGGCTTCGGCTCGGGCCAGGCCCCGCAAAGGAGCTGCCACGGCCTCGTCCACGGACATGCCTCTCTCGGTATGGAGAGCCGGTGAGTAGCGGACCTCCAGGTACCGGACGTTCTCCGCTGCCGAGTCCTCCGCCAGCTCGTATGCGGTGCGCTCCAGGGCCCCCGGGGTCTGCATCAGGGGGAGAGTGATGGAGAACTTTTCCAGGTACTCCACCAGATTCCCCGATCCACTGACTTTGACGGCGGCTGCCAGGGCCGAAGGCTCCGATGCAGGGAGAGTTACGCCCAGGTCCTGAGCCAACTCCAACATCGTCGTCGGCCGGAGGCTCCCATCCAGATGGACGTGAAGCTCGGCCTTCGGAAGGGCCAGGATCTGCTCCCGGGTCAACAACACTTCACATCTCCCGGCTGGATGAGACCCTTGTCCAGATCTACAAGGGGGGCCGGGTACTTTCCGGAGAAGCAAGCGTTGCAGAAAGGGCCCGTGTCTTCAACCGCCCCGACCATTCCGTCCAGGGAAAGATATCCGAGGGAATCAACGCCCAGTCGTTTCTCGATGTCCGGGACCGGGAACCGATGCCCCATGAGCTCTTCCTTCGTGGGCATGTCGATCCCGTAGTAGCAGGGAAAGCGAACGGGCGGACTGGCAATCCGGAGGTGGACCTCGGATGCTCCAGCCTCCCGGATAATGTTGACCAAGCTGCCACTGGTCGTGCCCCTCACCAGGGAGTCATCCACCACGACCACCCGTTTTCCCTCCAACACGTCGCGAACCGGGGCATATTTCACCCGTGCGCTGAAATCCCGGTCCGCTTGAGAAGGCCGAATGAAGGTTCTGCCCACATAGTGGTTCCGCAGAAGTCCGAGCTCGAACGGTACGCCGCTCTCCTCACTGAAGCCCAGGGCGGCCGAGTTGGCGCTATCCGGGACGGCCAGGACGGCATCGGCTTCCACCGGGTGCTCCCGAGCCAGCTGTTGACCGAATCTCCTTCGGGCCCGGTCGACGCTCTGCCCGAAGACATTCGAGTCGGGGCGGGCGAAATAGACCAATTCGAAGATGCAGGGCGCTTGCTCGGTTGCCGGTGCCAGATTCCGGAGGGGTCGGATCTCCGAGCCCTGGAGTTTGAGGACCTCCCCGGGGTGCACGTCCCGCACGAACTCACCCCCAATGATGTCCAGGGCACAGGTCTCGCTGGCCACAGCGAATCCCTCCCCTTTTCGCCCGAGGGCCAGAGGTCTGAATCCTCTGGGATCCCTGACCGCGTAAAGGGTTTCTCCCACCAGGATGACGAGAGAAAAAGCCCCTTCGAGATAGGTGAGGGCGTCATCGATCTGCCCTTCGATGGTATTGTGCCTCGATCGGGCAATGAGGTGAATAATGACCTCGGAGTCCGAGTCGGTCTGGAAGATGGCCCCTTCCTGGACCAGCCTCGTCCGGATGTCGTGTGCGTTGGTAAGGTTACCGTTATGGGCGATGGCCAGGTCCCCTTGGGCGTACTGGACCATGATGGGTTGGGCGTTCGCCAGATGGCCACCGCCGGCCGTGGAGTACCGTACGTGACCAAGGGCCGTGGTCCCCGGAAGGGACTTCAGGACCTCTGCGTCGAAGACCTCAGCAACCAAACCAAGGCGCCTGTGCAGGCGGGCCTCCCCATTGTGAACGGCACAAATTCCGGCCGATTCCTGCCCCCTGTGCTGAAGGGCATAAAGGGCCAGGAAGGCCTTCTCCGCGGCCGCCTCCATCCCGGTGATCCCCACGACCCCACACTCGTCCCGGGGAGACTCATCCAGGGAGAAGGTGTTGATGGTCTCCATTCTCTCTGTCATTGACCGACTTTCTCTATCAGGCGCGAACCTCAAAGGGGATCGTTTGGATGCTCCAGGTCTTCCTCTTCCGTCTCCTGCGGGCGTTGGCTCCTTCTTCTTCTCCGCCGGAACCGCGCCGGAGCCAGATCCCGGTAGTCCACCCTCCTCACCTCTGCTCCCGAATCATCCTCCTCTTCATCCAGAAGAGGATCTCGGTCCGGCAATCGATCGAGGAGGCCGAGGAGCACTGCCTTCAAAAGACCCCATGAGGTGTAGAGGACCAAAACCGGGAAGAAGTAGTAGCGGGGGACTGTGAGGGCCAGAAAGAGGCCTCCCAAAACGACAACGGCGTTGAAGCGTCCCCGGCCCGTCCGGAATCCGATCCGAGGGAACAGGGCATAAGGAATGTGGCTCATGAGGAGGACGGACAGGATCACCGTCACCACCCCCATGATGCTGGACCAGGGTAGATCCCCCAGATAGCCCTGGAAAAAAGCCGTCTGGCTGAAGGGGTAGAAGGTGGCCAGGATCATGCCCGCGGTGGGGGAGGGTAGGCCATGGAAGTGGGTTTTGGCCTCTCCTCCCTGTTCCACGTTGAATCGTGCCAGCCTGAGGACCACCGCCGTGACGTAGGCAAAGGAAAGGACCCAACCGTAGGCCGTATCCGAAAGAAAGAGTTGGTAGAGGATGAATGCCGGGGCCACGCCGAAGGAGATGGCGTCCACGAGGGAATCCAGCTCCGCCCCGAAGCTGGACCCGGTCCGAGTGAACCTGGCGATCCGGCCATCTGCCAGATCCAGGATCGAAGCGAAGACGATGAACCATCCGGCCCACAAGAGGTCGCCCCGCGCAGCTGTAATCAGCGCATAGATACCGAAGAAGAGGTTCCCCAGGGTAAAGGCCGACGGAAGAATGATGATCCCCTGCCGAAGCTGGGGTCTTCGCCTTGGAGATCGGTCCGAAGACTCGGGATTTCGCTTCCTCATGCCAGTGCTCCGTTGGGGTCGGTGGGGATCCGAGCCAAGGCTGTCACGCCTCCCTTCGTCCGGTCTCCCACTTTACAGGTGACCACCCATTCTCTGGGGATGATCAGATCCACCCTGGACCCGAACCGGATGATCCCGATTCTGCTCCCTTGAGGGACCAGGTCCCCCTTTTCCGGGTCGGTAACGATCCTCCGAGCCACCAATCCGGCTATCTGGCGGACCATGATGCCGTGAGGACCGGCCACGATGCCTAGGGTGGCCTGCTCGTTGTCTTCGCTGGCCTTGGATTTCCAGGCCACCGAAAATCCCCCCGGCTTGTAGCTTCGGAGCCCGATCCGACCGGTGATGGGCGCTCGCTGGATATGGACGTTGAAGATACTCAGGAAGATGGAGATCCTGGTAGCTGGCCCGGCAAACAGGGATGGTTCCTCCGCCAGACTGATCTCCACGATCCGCCCGTCTGCCGGTGCCAGGACCAAACCGTCCCCATCCGGTCTTCTGCGCCTGGGGTTCCTGAAAAAGAACACGGTAAAAGCCGTCAGGACGGCGAATAACACCGATGCACCCAGAAAACCATTGTGCAGAAGAGATCTGTCAGCGGGGAAGAAGGCCCCCAGGATCCCCGTCAGACCCGTGAGGGAGAGACCAGCGAGGACGAATAGCCATCCCTCCGGGGCCATCCGGATCATCCGGCCCCCTTCCTTTCGATACCTCGATCTGCCCTCATCATTGTGGTCTCCCGCTACCCGAACCGGGGCGGAAGGTAGGCGTCCAAGGCGATGCCCGTGAGGCGGCGGAAGATCTCCAGGTAACGTTCGGTGCTTTCCTGCACGACCTCGGGTGGAAGGTCGGGTGGAGGAGGCTTCTTGTTCCAATCGGCGAGCCCGTCCAGGTAGTCCCGGATGGGTTGCTTGTCCAGGGAGGGTTGCCCTCGCCCCGTCTGATAGTGCTCCCGGGGCCAAAACCGAGACGAATCCGGAGTCATGACCTCATCGATGAGGAGGATGGTTCCGTCAGGGAGCATCCCGAACTCGAACTTGGTGTCAGCCAGGATGATTCCCCGCTCCTCAGCCGTTCTGGCGCCGAATGCGTAGGCCTCAAAAGACCGGTGCCTGAGGTCGTGGGCCAGGTCCGGACCCAATGACTCGATGACCGCTTCGAAGGTGATGTTCTCGTCGTGGTCCCCCTCTTCTGCTTTGGTGGCGGGGGAGAAAATGGCCGGTTCGAGACGGCCACTCTCCACGAGGCCTTCGGGCAACGATTCGCCAGCCAGGGTCCCTTGGGCTTTGTATTCCTTCCAGGCCGAGCCGGTGATGTATCCGCGGACCACGCACTCCACCAAAACCGGCTCGGTTCGCTTCACGAGCATGGAGCGGCGAGCCCATTGCTCCTGGGTCCCGGCGAGTTCCGGGACCCTTTCAAGGATCTCGTCTGTGGTCACGGAGATGAGGTGATGATCCAGGGTGTCCTCGAGCTTCGAGAGCCACCAGGCGGTAACCTGGGTCAGAACCTCACCTTTGTAAGGAATGGGCTGGGGTAGAACCACGTCGAAGGCGCTCACGCGGTCACTGGCTACCATGAGGAGCATCTCAGGACCGGCTTCGTAGACGTCCCGTACTTTCCCCTTCCGCAGAAGAGGGAGGGGGAGGTCGGTTTGATGGAGGGTCGGCCTCACCCCCGGTAGGTTATCAGACGCGGACATCGGGTTCTCCAATGACAGACAGGGTAAGATCGGAATAGCGCTCGAGGACCGGCTCGACCCATTCCTCCAGGAAGCGGTCCACCTGTTCCGGCGCCCGGCCTACGAACTCCCTCGGGTCAGCCAGCTCTTTCAGCTCCTGGAAGGTCATCCCAAAAGCCGGGTCCGCGGCGATTCGCTCGAAAAGGTCCGGCCGGGCGCCTTCCTCTTTCATGAGGCGGGCAGCATCCAGCGAATGCTGGCGGATTCTCTCGTGAAGGTCCTGACGATCCCCTCCTCGTTGGGTCGCCAACATCATGACCGTCTCCGTGGCGAGGAAGGGCAGGTGCTCTTCCAGATTCCTCTCGATCACCATGGGGTTCACCACCAGTCCACTCGCCACGTTTTCTACCAGGACCAGGACTCCGTCCATGGACAGGTAGGAATCCGGTACGGCGACTCGCCGGTTCGCAGAATCATCGAGGGTTCGTTCCAGCCACTGGGTGGCTGCCGTGAAGGCCGGATCCTGGGCCAGGGTGATGACGTGTCGGGACAGGGCGCAGATTCGTTCGGCCCGCATGGGATTCCGTTTGTAGGGCATGGAGGAGGAGCCAATCTGCTCCTTCTCGAAAGGTTCCTCGACTTCCCGTAGATGGGCGAGAAGGCGCAGGTCGTTCCCCATCTTCGACGACGATGCACCGATTCCAGCCAGGGTGGCCAGGAGAGCCTGGTCCACCTTCCTGGAGGCGGTCTGACCCGTCACCCCGAAGGACCTGGAGAATCCCATTTTTTCGGCTACCAGAGACTCCAAACGCTCCACGCTGGCATGGTCACCACCCAGCAGGGAAAGGAAGGATGCCTGGGTTCCCGTCGTGCCCCGAATTCCCCGAAAGCGGAGGGTCTCGAGTCGGAACTCGACCTCTTCCAGATCGAGAAGGAAATCCTGGATCCAAAGGGTCGATCGCTTGCCGACGGTGGTGGGCTGAGCCGGTTGGAAATGTGTAAACCCCAGGGTTGGCAGATCCCGGTATTCCCTGGCGAACCCTGCAAGGGCTTGGACACAGCGGACAATCCTGGCTCGGATGATAAGAAGGGCCTCCCGGTGCTGGATCAGGTCGGTGTTGTCCCCGATGAAGGCACTGGCCGCTCCCAGGTGAATGATCCCCCGGGCGGCTGGGGCCACGTCCCCGAAGAGGTGCACGTGGGCCATGACATCGTGGCGAAAGCGGCGTTCGTACTCGTCGGCTTTCTGGAAGTCGAGATTCTCGAGGCCGGCCTTCATCTCGGCGATGGCCTCCTCGGACACTGGGAGACCCATCTCCCTCTCAGCCTCGGCAAGGGCCAACCACAGTCTCCGCCAGGTCCCGAACCGATGCTGAGCTGAAAAGACCTCCAGCATCTCTCTCGAGGCGTATCGCTCGGCCAAGGGATGGACGTACCCGCTCCTGGTGTCTTGTCCTGTCACGTCGCTCTTCCAGTTTGAAAGGCGGTATGTGTGTCCGGCCTCCGCCCGAGGGCTGGCCGGCACCACTTCAGCTTATCTTCGGGTTTGGAATTCTTTGACATACCAGGCCCCATTCCTCTCGAAATAGATCCTCACCCTCCTTCCATTGGGTAGCTCCCGAAGGGCCCTGGCCGCGTCATCGGCCGTGCTGATCCGGGCATTGTCGATCTGGAGGATCACGTCTCCCCGTCCCAAGCCCAGGCTCCGGGAAAGGGAACCCGAGATCCCGGTTATCAGCGCCCCGGCTTCTGCCCGGAGTTCGAGCTCCGCCCGGACTTCGGGGGTCACGGTGATCACTTCCAGATCTTGCAGGATCTCCACCCGTTCCGCCCTGGACGTTGGAAGGGTCTCCGCCACCAACCTGATGGGAGTCCGCCGCCCCTGGACCGACACACTCACCCCATCTCCAGCCTTCGCGTCTAATAACACGGCCTCAAAATCCAATGGAGTCCCCAGGGGCCGCCCGTTGGCCTCCACCAGGCGGTCCCCAGAGGAGAGCCCTGCCTGGT
>JBDHGR010000159.1:0-8717 GCA_039589815.1 Gemmatimonadota bacterium
CGGAGGATCCGGAAACCGGTGTCCATGCTCGATGTCCTGCCGACCCTCCTCGATCTTACCGGCCTGCAACAGCCCGACCTGAAACAGGGACAGTCACTGGCTCCGCTCCTGCTCGGCCAGGTCGCCGAGGCGGATTGGGAATCCCGGCCGGTGATCGTGGAAGTGCTCGAGGCGGACGTGGCAACCGGACAGCTGATGGGGAACACCGAGATGATCGATGGCCGTTGGGGCGCTTCCCTGTGCGTGCGTCCACCCGGTGCAACGTTCGTCATAGGCCGGAACGGGGTCGGCGATGCCCTGTATGGCTGCGTCCGGGCGATGCGCCCGGAGCGGTTTCTTCTCTTCGACCTGTGGGAAGACCCGTTGCTGCAGCGCCCGATCAATGCCGAGCGGCCTGACCTGGTGGAGAAATACACCGCGCTACTCGAAGCGCAGTTGGAGGCGAACGCGGCCATGCGAACACTCGTGGGGGCCGGTGGCGAGAGAGTAACGCTCACACCCGCGCAGCTCGAGATGCTGCCCACGCTGGGGTACATCCGGTAGTTGGCAGAGGTGCTTGGTCCGGGAGGAGGAGGGAAGACGTCTGCGATCACCGGGCTGGTGGTCGGAAAGGAGTAGTACGGTGAAAGGCCTGATCTCTCGCGTTTTGAATCGCCCACGGGTCCTGATCTTCTCCAGCCTGGCATTTCCGATTGCACTCTGCCTGGGTTGTGACGACACCGAGATCCTCACCGCCGACATGCCGCTCCACCTCGAAGAACATCTCGACGCGGCCACCATCATCGGCTCGGAGGTGCCGGCTGATCTGGCCGAACCGGTCACTTGGCATTTCGACGTACCACAGCGGGACTGGCGGCCGGTCACGCTGATTGGGGGGCTTTTGGAACCTGTCAGGCCCGCCCGAACGGACGATGCATTGCGTCTACCCCTGAGGGCAGCCAACCGGGTGCCCTCTGAGGGTTTCTTGGGCGGCGGCATCTACGCCGGACTTCCCGACTGGCGTCTGGAGGACTGGGCCTTTGTCGAGATCAGGGCACGCACTTCCGACCCCATGGGGGAGATTGCCATCGGATTCAACTACACCGAAGAGGATCCTTCCAACCCCCTCGCTCCCTTTTACAGCCTGAGCGACTTGGCTCCCCTTGTCACCGACGGCACGGTCCAGACGTACCGGATCACGATGGATTCGCCCGGGATGAGGAACTGGGAGGGGCCGTGGACACACCTGGCGGTCTTATTCGTGAGTCAACCAGACCAAGACGCGGCCACGCTCGACATCCTGTCGGTCAGTGTGGTTCCAAAGGCTAACGTCTATGCCGACGCCCCGGTTGGAGTGCGGGAGATCGCCGTCGGAAACCGGTACCGCCGGGCCCTCTACACTCATGCTCCGGGTCGCCTCGAATACCAGGTTCGGGTGCCCGAGGGGGGGCGCCTCGACGTGGGATTCGGGGTTCTACGTGACGACGTTCCTGTGACATTCCGCGTCGAGGTACAACCCCCGGGTGGGGCGCCCACCACCGTGCTGGAGGAAAGCTACGACGATTGGAGGTCGTGGGGTCAGCGCGCCGTCGATCTCACGGAGTACGCCGGCCGTGCCGTCACGCTCACGGTGGAGGCGGATGCAGAGGAAGCTGGCACGCTCGCCTTCTGGGGCGCGCCGACGGTGAGCGGATCAACCCGCGTGGCCGAAATCCCGAATGTAATCTTCTACATCATCGACGGAGCCGGGGCCGAATACATGAGCCTCTACGGCTACAACCGTCGTACAACGCCGAACATCGACCGTTTGGCCGCCGAGGGAGCCGTCTTCGAGCGAGCTTACAGCAACAGCACCGCCACCCGACAGTCCACGCCGTCCTTCATGACCTCCCTCCAACACAGCGTGCTGGGCGGTTCCAAGAACGGGTTCAATGTTGTCCCGGACAACGTGATGACGATGGCCCAGCACTTTCAC
The DNA here is from genome assembly GCA_039589815.1 of Gemmatimonadota bacterium. GTDB lineage: Bacteria > Gemmatimonadota > Gemmatimonadetes > Longimicrobiales > Gaopeijiaceae > JABDNZ01. The sequence goes on from JBDHGR010000159.1 coordinate 1,955, forward strand.
CGAGCCGGATACCAGACCGGTGTGTTCACGGCCAACCCCAACGCAGGCAAGATGAGCGGTCTGGAACGGAGCGTGGACGCCTTCCAGGAGGGCTGGGCCGAGTTCTCCTATCACGGTTTTGGGCACTGGAGAGAATCCTCCAAATACCTGCATGAGGCGTTCTGGAGTTGGCGCGAGACGTACCCGGCCGAACCGTACTGGGTGCACTTCCAGACCGTCGACATTCATGGAGACTTCCCGGCCATTGCGCCGTTCGGAGGCCTCTTTGTTAGCGCGGCTGAGGTGCAGATGCAGGAAGATTGGCTCGGCCGGTTGCGCGAAGCGGACCTCACTGGCCCCTATGACTTTGGCACTCCGGTCTGGCAAGAGGCGGGCGTCAGCTGGCCAGCGTATTACGCCTTTTTTCAGGGCTACTACGACGAGGCCATGGCCTTCAACGACCACCAGTTGGGGCGATTGGTGGAGCGCCTCAAGATGACCGGCGAGTGGGACAACACGCTGCTGATCGTGGCCTCCGACCACAGCATCCGGTCCGCGATGGCCGACATGTCGCGGGCGGTACTGGACTCGCTGCCGCCTGAGTGGGAGTTCGCGATGTTTGGGCCCGGGATCAGCAGGGTCCCCCTCCTGTTCGTATGGCCGGGCCACATCGAGGGAGGGCAGCGATTCAGCAAGCCGGTGGTCTCCATGATCGATCTTCTGCCCACGATCCTGGACCTGGTGGACTTGCCGCTGCCCGAGGTCATGCAGGGGCAATCGCTGGCTCCCCTGCTGCTGGGCGAGGGCAATGTGGAACCCCGGCCGGTGATCCTGGACGAGTTCATCATGGACGGTGAGACGGGCGAGCTCCGGGGCAACATCGAAGTGGTCGACGGACGCTGGGGCGCGTCGTTGGCCATCAATGGTGGGGGACCGAGGCCGGCCCAGAGCTTTGGTGAGAGGGGCCGCCCGGTGCCCTTGTTGCTCTATGATCTGTGGAACGATCCCTACTGCCTGCACAGCGTGCACGAGGAACACCCCGACCTGGTAGAGAAGTACACGGTGTTCCTCCAGGCGCAGTTCGAGGCACACCTGGCGTTGGGGCAGCTCTTTACGCCGTCTGAGCCGGTCCCGTTGACACCAGAACAACTGGAGATGCTGCGGGCGCTGGGGTACATAAGGTGATGGTGATCCGGCTGGCCCGTTCTTCGGTTTCGCGACCGTTACGGCCTGCTCCGGATCCGGTGCAGGGCCGGATCCACGGCGGCGGCCATCGCCGGAACATCGAGCCCGCCCCCAATGAACCCCGCAATCTGCCTAGCGGCAGTTTCAGGGTCACGGAGGACTTCTTCGTGACGAAGGTAGAGGACCTCGAAGCGGGGGTCCCTGGCCAGGAGCCGTCGGGCCCGAGCCAGGTGGCCGTAGAAGACCTCCCGAAACCGTGTTCCCGCAGCTTCGTCGGATTCCCCAGCGCCGTCCGGTTCTCCCAACAGAGCCAGCATCTTCGCCTGGGATGCCAGGACTTCGTCCAGATTTCGGATAATGAAGATGACATTGTAGGGGAAATTCGACGGAAGATGCTCCAGGAGGTAGGCGATGACTTTGACGGCCTTACCCCTGGCTTCGGCCACCCACGCCACGTCTCCAGCTTCCAGACCTTTGACCCGCTCCAGCTCGAAATAGCCCCGGGGGTTACTTTCATCCGGAGCCCGGTGCCGGTCGGTGACGACCTCCAGCCCCCCGGCCTCCAGCATTTGCATGACCATGGAGGTGCCGGACCGGGGAAGCCCCGAGACAACCACGACAGGAGGCCCGAAGCGGATGCGCCGCCAGGCTCGGGAGAGGGTGCGGATCATGTTCCGGATTATAGCCACATGAAATGCCGGTGGGCACCCTGGCTTGCGGCAGCGGTTTTGCTGCTGCTTCTCCCCGAGCCCGCAGCAGCCTACGTCGGCCCCGGTCCCGGCTTTGTACTGGTCACCTCCTTCCTGGCCGTCTTCGCATCCGCGTTCTTCTCCTTCCTGGCTCTTCTGACATGGCCGTTTCGGGCAGCCTGGCTCTTCTTGCGTCGCCTCGGGCGCCCGAAACCGAGAGTGCGACGCGTGATCATCGTGGGATTCGACGGCCAGGATCCTGGGATCACCGAACGTCTAATGGACGAAGGTCGCCTCCCCCACTTCCAAGTTCTTGCCGAGGAGGGCTCCTACCGGCGGTTGGCCACGACCTATCCGTCGGTTTCGCCGGTGGCGTGGTCCTCCTTTAGCACCGGCACCCACCCCGCCAAGCACGGGATCTACGATTTCCTGGACCGGGACCGAAAGAGCTACATGCCTGTGCTCTCGTCGAGCAAGATCGGAGGCGTGGATAAGACGCTGAAGATTGGTCGCTGGCGGATACCCTTGGAGAAACCGGAACTCCGCCTCCTCCGGGGGTCCAAACCTTTCTGGACCCTCCTCGGAAAGAACCGGATCTGGAGCACGATTCTACGCGTCCCCGTGACCTTCCCCCCGGACCGGTTTCGCGGTGCGCAGCTCAGCGCCATGTGTGTGCCAGACCTTCTCGGCAGCCAGGGTACGTTCACCTTCTTCACGACCCGAACCTCCGACACCGGGTTCAAGGAGGGAGGGCGCCGGGTGGCTCTGAAGAGGGAGAGCGAGGCCGGTTCCACCCTGTTCACCGCTGAGCTGGAAGGTCCGCCCAACGAGCTCAAGGAAGGGGCCCCGCCCCTCTCCCTGCCCCTCTCGGTTCAGGCCGTAAATGGCGGGCCCGCCAGGGTGACCCTCGGCAACGAGATCCGAGGGTTGGAAGTCGGGAAGCTGAGCGACTGGATTCCCCTGGCGTTTCCGGCCGCGCCGGGGCTCAAAGTGCGGGGCATCTGCCGGACCATGGTGACGGAACTCGGTGAGCACACATCTCTTTATGTGACGCCCATCCACCTGGACCCCGAACACCCGGCCATGCCCATATCCCACCCCTCCTATTATTCGCCGTACCTGGCCAGGAAGGTTGGAACCTTCGCCACTCTCGGGTTGGCGGAGGACACCTGGGCCATGAACGAAGGAATCATCGACGGAGGGACGTTCCTCGAGCAGACCTACGCCATCGACGCGGAACGCGAGGCGATGCTTTCCACCAGCCTGGATACGGTTCGGCGCGGGGCCGTGGTCTGCGTGTTCGATGCCACCGACCGGATCCAACACATGTTCTGGGGGCCCATGGAGCACGGTCCTGGAGCCCCCCACTCCGACGCCATCGAGAAACTCTATGAGCACAACGACGGGGTGCTGGGCCGGGTCATGGAGCGACTCAGGCCCCATGATCTACTAATGGTGTTGTCGGATCACGGATTCTCCTCCTTTCGGCGGGGGGTGAACCTGAACGCCTGGCTGTGGGAGGCCGGTTACCTGACTCTGAAGGAAGGCGCTGACGGGACCTCGGAGTGGCTCCGGGAGGTGGATTGGTCGAAGACGAGGGCCTACGCCCTGGGACTCACCGGGATCTTCTTGAACGTCAAAGGACGGGAAGGAGAGGGGATCGTGGATCCGGTGAGGGAGGCTGGAGAGCTTCGAACGGAGATTGCCCAAAAACTCAGGCGGTTCCGGGACGCAGAGCGAGACGAGATAGGCATCCGGGAGGCTTTCGATCCCGGCGCTCTGGCTTCGGGGCCCTACCTGGAGCGGGCTCCGGACCTCATCGTGGGTTACAACCGAGGGTATCGGGCGTCGTGGGATGGAGCCACCGGCGTGGTGGCGGGGCCGGTTTTCACCGACAACACCAAAGCGTGGAGCGGGGATCACTGCATTGATCCCAGGCTCGTGCCCGGAGTCCTCTTCTGCAGCCATCGCGTTTCCGCGGAAACGCCGTCGCTGGTGGACGTCGCACCCTCCACGCTCTGGGCCTTCGGCCTGAAGCCGCCCGCCTATATGGACGGAAGGGTCTTCTTCCAGGAGGATGAGTTTGAAGGGAACGCGCCTCCTGCCGGAGTCGGGAGGCATGGAGAGGAACCATGAGCGTTTTCAAAAGGGTCCTCGTGTTCATCCTCCCGGTCTACCTCGCGGGATGCGCCGGACCAGGACCGGGATCCGAGCCAGGCCGCAAAGTTCTCATCGTCGGCATCGACGGCATGGACCACGCCTTGACCCAGCAGCTCCTGGAGGAGGGCCGCCTGCCCAACTTTGCCCGCCTCGCCGCTGAAGGAAGCTTCTCGCCGCTGGGAACCTCCATTCCCCCGCAGAGCCCGGTGGCATGGTCCGAGTTCTTCACCGGAATGGACGCTGGTGGTCACGGAATCTTCGACTTCCTGCACCGTGATCCGGCCACCATGGTCCCGTTCCTTTCCACGTCTACCACAGAAGAGCCAGGCCGAATTCTGTCCCTGGGTAATTGGAGAATCCCGCTCTCCGGCGGCGAGGTCCGGCTCCTCCGGCGTGGCACCCCCTTCTGGGAAGTTCTGGAGGACCACGGCGTCCACACCACCATCGTCCGAATGCCGGCGAACTTCCCCCCCTCAGGAACCGCCAGCCGAGAGCTCAGCGGGATGGGGACGCCGGACATCCTGGGGGGCTACGGGACCTTCTCCCTGGTCACCACGGCCCCAGAAGACGCACCCGAGGATCTCCAGGGTGGGGGCGTTCTTGTGAAGGCGGAGGGTGAGGACGGGGTCTATCGGGCAACACTGCGGGGCCCACTAAACCCTTTCCGGGGCGACCCGGTTCCCCCTCCGCTGACTGCGGAACTCACCATCTTCACCGACCCGGAACATCCCGTGGCCCGGGTCGAGATTGGTGAGGAAGCCCGCGTTCTCAACCAGGGCGATTGGAGTGACTGGATCCCCTTCGAGTTCAAGCTGACGCCCATTGGAGGAAAGCTCCCGGCCATGGTCCGGATCTACCTCCAGCGCGTCCATCCCGAGCTGGCCCTGTATGTCACGCCCATCAACCTTGATCCGCTGGCCTCAGCTCTCCCCATCGCCACTCCCACCGAGTTCGCGGCGGATCTCGTTGAGGCAGGGGGCCGTTACTACACACAGGGCATGCCCGAAGACGCCAAGGCCTTCACCTCCGGCGTTCTGAACACCGAGGAGTTCCTCGCCCAGGCGACCTTGGCCCGGGACGAGACTGTCAGACAGTATCGGATGCTGCTGGACGAGTTCATGGCCACACCGGGAGACCAGCTCCTCTTCTACTATTTCGGCTTCCTGGACCAGGCCTCCCACGTCCTCTGGCACACCATGGACCCCACCCATCCGGCACATGATCCGGTTCGGGACGCCCCCCATGCCGGGGCGATGACAGGCCTCTACGCGTTCGCCGACTCCCTCATGGACGAGACCCTGGAGACAGTGGGTGACGACGTCCTGGTGGTGGTCATGTCGGACCACGGGTTTCGATCATGGCGCCGCGCCTTCAGCCTGAACAGCTGGCTTGAGGAGGCCGGGTACCTGGCGGTGCGTGACAAGGATCCGGGGAACCGGGACACCCTGGACTTCCTCATGAACGTGGATTGGAGCCGGACCCAGGCGTACGGCCTCGGACTGACGGGCCTCTACCTGAATCTCGAGGGCCGGGAGGGAGCCGGGATCGTTCCCGAATCCCAGCGGGATCTTCTCCTCGACGAGATTGGCCGGCGCCTCTCCCGGGTCAGGGACCCTGAGACCGGTGAGCCTGCCGTAGCCCGAGTACAACGCAGAGAGGACTACCGGAACCGAGGGGCCCTCGAAGTAGGGCCCGACATTGTGGTCGAGTTCGTCGGCGGAACGCGGAACTCCGATGCTTCGGCCGGCGGAAAAATCCCCGCTGAGGTCTTCATGGACAACGAGAGCCTCTGGAGTGGTGACCACATCATGGATCACACGGCCGTCCCAGGCGTGCTTTTCACCAACCGGCCTCTCATTCTTCCCGCCACCAGGCTGGGAAACCTGGCCGCCGCCCTAACCGCAGAGTTTGGCGTGACCTTTCCACTGCCGGATTCGCTAACGGGCCAGAGCTGACCCAAGGAGGCCCCATGTTCAGATCGAAGATCAAGCTCGACTCAGACCTCCTGAAAAGGGTGCGCAAGTACTCGGACATCGTGGGGTACGCCTCCGTGGAGGAGTTCATCGAGCACGCCCTGGAGAAGGAGCTCGCCAAGCTGGAGGACGCCGGAAGCGAAGAGGAGCTTCGGCAGCGGCTTCGGGGCCTCGGGTACATCTCCTAGTCCCATGGGCAACCCATTCCCCCGGGTATCGGCGTTTTGAGGCCAGCGACATGAGAATCCTGAACCGATTTCTCGGAGGAGTGTTAGACGCGGGCCTCTGGCCCTTTCGGGGCCTCCCATCCCTGGTAGGCCTGGCGTTCGTAGCCCTCCTGACTGCGGTCTTTGTGCTTTTGGTTTACCGAGCGACGTCGAACCAGGATGGAATCGCTGCCGTCCGAAGGAGCATCGTGGCGTCCCTCCTCGAGATGCGGCTCTTCAAGGACGATCTATCGGTCGTCTTCCGTGCTCAGGGGCGGGTCTTCAAGCACTCCCTTCGCTATTTCGGGTACTCGCTGGTGCCCCTGGCCTGGATCCTCGTTCCCCTGATGTTCCTCTTCATCCAACTGGATCAGGTCTACGGATACCGGCCTCTCGAGGCGGGGGAGGCGGTGATCGTCGATCCTGGCAGTGAGGCCATACTCCCCACGGTTCAGGCCACGGATCCTCCAGTGCACCTCACCCCGTCGGACCAACGTCAGAGGTGGCGTCTCCACTGCCACCCCTGGGCTAGCCTCGAGGATCGGACTTGCCTTGCCTGAGATTTCCATGC